>NZ_JNKD01000004.1:0-81446 GCF_000701925.1 Ruminobacter sp. RM87
TGATGTAATCCCTTACGTCTTCATCTTCGACATCAGGAACGTTAACGGCTTTATAGGAACCGCTGGCAAGACATCTGGCAATATCCAAAGCATCCCTGAAGTCATTTTTCAGCTTCTTTCCGCCTTTCTGTACAGCCATGGTGCTTGGAGCCAGAATCTTACAGTTGATGCCGGCCTTGGTTAATTCTCTGCAGGGAACATAACCAAGGCAACCGGCTTCGTAACCACATACAATATCGATGTCTTTTCTCTGTGATTTCAGATTGTTGATATACTTTTCGGTGTTTTTTATTAAGTCTTCTTTACAGTGCTAATAGAAAGAAAAAGAAGGAGTGTCAACGAAGGTGCTGAAGGAGAAAGAGATAACAGTCTTTTTCTGATAGTCGTTGTGAAGGAGCTATCCAAGAAACGTCTCAAAAACGTGATCTAAACGTCGTAATAACTTGTCCCTATTTGGGTACAGGATATAGCGTTTTTATTATTTTTTTGAGGTCGTGGGCGGGAGGAGCTTCTTCCCCCAAAAAACGCCATAAGTAAGGGTGCTTACCAAGCCCCCGGTTCGTTTTTTTGCAAAGCAAAGGAAATACTATGGTGTTAATTCAAGTTAGTACTTACAGCATTTCCCTGAATTTAAGGGAGATGTTCTATGCAGTACTCAGGTAAGTACGATCCCAATCTGGTTAAAGCCATTCTTACGCTGTCTTTTCAGGATAAGCGTACATACAAAGAAACGGCTGAAATTCTCCACATTTCTGAAAAAACTGTAGGCAGGCATGTTCGCCATGCGAAGCAAGCAGGGTTTGACATCGCTGATTTGCAGCTTTCAGCTCCGGAATTGGCTGCCAAGCTTCAGCCGAAGCGGTTTCTGAAGGATTCCGGGGTTCTGCGCCGTGCGGAAAGCAAACAGAAATTTCTTACCAAGAAATATCTTGCCGAGAGCTGCATGCGTTATTCCTCTGGCCGTTATAACTATGCCGAGTGTTATCGACACTATCTGGCCGAGAATGCAGACAAGAAACATTTCTGTGCGACTTACTTCAAGCAGTACATGAAGGATCAGATGAAGAAGGATATTCAAAACACGAAGTTCTTCTCCATTCCCTGGAATGAAGGTGATGTTTTAAGTCTTGCCGGTTTTGTAGGAGAGAATTTCAGACTTTATCTTTCCAGAATTCTTGAAAGATTCTCAGATGTTCAAAACGGTATTGATTCCTGTATGAAGCTTCTCAATTTCATGCATGGGAATAAGGCCTTGTATGAATTTGCTGAGACCTGTCTTGCATCGAATCCTTCCCTGGCGTTTTTCCCTTTGGCCGTTTTATGGAAAAAGCTTCTTCTTCAGAGCAAACATGTTTCCAGGTCAAGATGGGATAAGAATTTTTTTGATTATGTGGAAAACAGAAAAAAGGAATATCAGCAGAGTGAGATGAAGAGACTGGGATTGGAGGCTAAAAAATGAAGACTATGAATTTTGGGAAGTCCGTTGATATTGATGCGGTTAAGTATGAATCCGTACTGAAGGCGGTTTACTGGAACAGAAAGCCTGAAATGCCACGGGAAGAAGATTTTTGCGGAATCATGGAATATTGCCACTTTCTCAGTCAGGAACGGCTCTATAAGTATTTTGAACAAACCCGGAATCTTATCATAAGAACTAATTGCGCCTATGTTCCTGTTTCCGATTACAGAACTAAGAAGGTGTGTTTATGGACTCATGGGGATTTTGTTCTGTTTGATTTTGATTGTTTGGCTAAGGCTCAGGAACGCATTCAGGATTTGATTGATTGTATTGCTGAAGAAGCGAATTCAAGGCTAGTTGCCAGTGAGACAGGCATCGCATTGGAATACCAGAATGCCTTTGACATGGAATTCATAAGACTTTCCGTTTGGGATTGTATAACGGGTTTTTTAAAGGGGGATGTTGTTCGGTATCTGTCCGGGGAGATCCGGAATTGGAATAGGGATGGCAAACAGTTTGAGTGCTATTCCGAAAATGAAGGACACAAAACTTTTCAGCAAGTGTCTGCGGTCAAGAATTTTATTTGCAAATCAGATCTTCTATAGGAGAAAGGCGTTTATGAAGACTATTACTGTGAGCAATCAGAAGGGCGGAGTTGGCAAAACAGCGACCGTTGTAAATTTGGCAGGTTATTTAAGCAGAGAGCATAACCAGTCTGTTCTGGTTATGGATCTCGACACTCAGGGGAATGCTTCATGGAGTTTGGCTGACAGCCTTTTGAATGTCAGTGCCGGAGAGGTTCTTTTGAAAGACTGTTTTGATGTCAGGTCATGGAGAGATTCATGTTCCAGGTCTTTGAGTTCCGGTATTGCTGTGGTGGCAGCGGATTCTGTTCTGGCAGACATCGATTCTTACGATATTAAGACCATTGTTACCAGAATGACGGCTTTTTTGTCAGAAGTCGGTGATATGGGAGTAGACATTGTTTTAATCGACACACCTCCGTCATTGGGAAAGGCTTTGACGAGTGCCTTGCTTGTCTCAGATTATGTGATTTGTCCTATTGAGCTGGAAGCATACAGTCTTCAGGGCGTAGGGAAGTTGCAGAACGTGATTTCAAACATTCGTAAGTACAACAAGAATCTTCAGGTTTTGGGGCTTTTGCCGTCAATGGTTGATAACCGTAACAAAAGGCACAGAGAGCAGCTGGCATTGATTACTGAATCTTATCCGAGCCTGGTTATCAGACATTCTATCGGATTGAGATCCAGCATAGCAGATGCCTTGTCTGAGAAAACTTTTTTGGGAGATATCAAGAAATCCAGTGCCAGAAAAGCAAAACAGGAGTTTTCTGAACTTGCTTCATGGATTTTTGAGGCTATTAGCGAGGAGGGTAAAAATGGGACTGTCTGATAAAGAGATTTCTGACTTAAGAGCTTCTTCTGTCCGTGAACGTTTGGCTTATTGCCGTAAGGTTTTTACTGAATGGGATTCAGTGCTTGATGATGCGTTTTCCGGGAACAGCGACTTATCGTGTGATGAACGTGGCTATCTTTGTGAGACTGCTTCAATAGAACTTATTGATGCTTTGGAAAAGGCTCTGCTGATTATTGAAGACAGTGGTTTGTTATGTGAGGATGTAAAGAATGAGCGTTAATTTAGATGACTTCAACAAGTTGGGTTCGTTAATGAATGCGGAATCTTCAGGAGCTTCCGGTGAAACCTTTAAGCTTGCCATTAGTTTGATTGATGAAGATCCCAATCAGCCCAGAACATCAAGCAATCCTGGTTTTTCTGACGAATCCATCAATGAGCTTGCAGAAACCATCAGAGAGAGGGGCGTTAAGTCTCCGATTTCCGTAAGAGAAGCAGGAAACGGCAGATACATTATCAATCATGGTGCAAGACGTTACAGAGCCAGTATTGTTGCCGGTTTAACTGAAATTCCGGCTGTTATCGATAATGACTACACAAAACTTGATCAGGTGATCGAAAACATTCAGCGTAACAATCTGACCGCTAATGAGATCGCCGAGTTTATTCGTGAGGAACTGAAAAGGGGCAAGAGCAAAAAAGAAGTTGCTGCTGAACTTGGAAAATCAAGTGCCTGGATAAGTCAGTACTGTTGCATTATCGATCTTCCTTCAGAACTTGATACTTTTTGGCAGGCTGGTGTTTTAGGTGATGATGTGACAGCATTATCCGAACTGTGTAAATGCTTTCGTCAGAATTCTGAAAAAACATTAGCGTTTCTTGGCCGTGCGGAAAAGATTTCCCGGCGTGAAATCAGCGAGTTTAAGGAGAAACTTGAAAAAGGGGAGGAGCAGTCTGATTCTGATGAAGCAGCAGTTGACGGCAATATCTCCATGGAAGATACCAAAGAGGAACAGTCTTCAGATTCGACTCCGGAATCACAAGAGGCACAGACTGAGACGAAGACAAAGACAAAACCGAAGAGAGCAGAATCTCCGGTTGATGGTCAGGATGAAAACTTCAGTAACGATGCTGCTGAGGATTCTGAAGATGATGATGCTGAAGGGGACGATATCGCTGATGACGAAAGCGATGATGATTTGGAAGAACCGGCAGAACACATTGATTTGGACATGAAGGAATTTTCTACAATCAAACAGTATGCCGTTTCCGGTTTTTCGGCAGATAACTATGGCGGTTTAAAGGCTGTCAGCAGAGTTTTGTGTGTCTGTACTTTGGATGCTTCAGATACAGAATATGAGGTTGTCAATGTTGAGACTGAGCCAGGCAAAGCAATCATCAAGAATTCCAAGGGAGAGTTCTTTGTTGTGCCGGTGGATTCTCTGATTCTTTCAGTGCTGAAGTTTGAGTAAGAGGGGTTATATGTCCAAGTATATTTATGTTCCTTACTCAGATAAGGATGAAGCCAAAAAACTTGGAGCCAGATGGGATAAGAAAGCAAGCAGCTGGTTTATTCCTGATGGCGTGAGTGAATCGCTGTTCATCAAATGGATCGATACAAGAGAGCCTTCAGTGCGTTTTGCTGATGATTTGATTGCTCATGGCTGTTTGCTTCGACCTGGTGAGCCAAAATGCGATGGCCAGACTCATCGAGTTCAGGTTGCTGGCGATAAGGGGAATATTCAAAGCGGTTTCTATGTGATGCATCTTGACGGTGTTCCTAACGGATATTTCATGAATAACCGCACCAAGGATTCTTTCAAGAACCTGTATCTTAATCGTGGCGTTGATGAAAGAGAGTCTCCTGAAGAGATTAAAAAACGCCAGGAGGAATACAGGATTCAGCAGGCCAAGGCTGAACAGGAACGGCAGAAGCAGGAACGGCAGGTTGCAATGACAATCAGACAGCAGCTCAGGAAGTTAAGCAACACGAACGATATTACTTCACCGTATTTCAAGAAGAAACGAATTCCGGGGAGCGTTTTTACCTTTGTTGAAGGAGACAAGAACGGTTTAATTACATGGATACCGCTTTATGATGTAAACAAGCAGCTGACAACAGCACAGACCATTTCCCCTGAAGGTGAGAAAAGGTTTGTCAAAGGTGGCCGGAAACATGGAAGCTTCCATGTTGTGCTTGGCAAAATCGAGCCGGAAGATTCAACGGTTATTATTTGCGAAGGCTATGCCACAGCAGCGAGTATTCAGTACAGTTTAATTGAACACAGGGACGTAAAGGTGGTGGCTGCCATTGATGCCGGAAATCTTCTTCCGGTGGCTCAGAGCCTTAAAAAACGATATTCCGACAAGAATTTCATTATTGCCTGCGACAATGATCATCTGGCTGAAAAGAATGTCGGAGTTGATGAAGGCAGAAAAGCAGCCGAGGCTATAGGAGCCAAGACTGTGATTCCTCAATTTGGCGATGCTGATGAAGGCACAGACTTTAACGATCTGATGCTGAGTGCCGGAAAGGATGCTGTTTTGAAGAGCTTTTTGACGGAACTTCTGGTTTAAACTTTGATTATGGCCTCTGCGAGCGAGGTTTGCAGGGGCTTCAGGTATTGAATATGAGAACTGAAACGGAATATATTTTTGTTGATACCGAAACAACCGGGCTTGATTACAGAACTGATGAACTTTTGTCAGTAAGCGTTGTTGATCATTATGGCAGGTGCATTTTTCATTCGCTGGTGAAGCCGGAACGCAAGAAATCCTGGAATGATGCGGAAAGAATTCACGGAATAAGCTTTGAAATGGTCAGGAATGCGCCCCGGTTTAAGGTTCTGAAACCAATGCTTAACAAGCTCTTTAAGGGGAAGCATGTTGTTGCGTACAACATGAATTTTGACTCGGTATTTTTAGGAAGTTCCCTGAGACATGCCGCCTCTCTTCATTGTTGCATGAAGGCATATGCCGAGTATTATGGCGAGTATGATCCCGTGAGACAGAGTTTTAAATGGAAGAAACTGACTGATGCCGTAAAAAACTGTAATCCTGATTTTGTTTTCAGGCCTCATTCAAGTCTTGATGATTCAATGGCAGCCAGAGAGGTATGGCTTTCTTTGATGAAGCACAAGTCTATTGCTGAAAAGTATGGATTTTATGATAAGTGAGCAGTTACTATGTATCTATAGGAACAAGGTGGTGAATATGATTACTCAAAAAAAGATGGAAGAAAATATTGAAAAACTGGAAAGACCAGGTTTTCCTGCTATTGATGAAATAATTAATTACACTGAATCCGGTGAAGATGACAAGAATGCCCTTGAGTACGAGAAAGCTTATTGTGCCTTGATCGAGCAGGTTAAGGACAAAACTCATGATGAGCAAGTGTCTTTTTTGATGGAACATATGCATGAATTGAGGGATATTGTAACGCTGTTTTCTTCTGCTAGAGATATGTATTTATACGATGAAGGTGATTTTGGCGATGAGGTTTTAGCAAATCTAATGATTTATCGTTATGAAAACCATATTTCTATCCTTGACGATGAATACTGCAAGCTCACCAAAGATTATGTTAAAGGTATTGAAGATCGGCTTTATGCAAAAATTGAAGACGAAGAAATGAGAAAAATCAGAGAAGAATATAGATTACGTAAACAATGGGAAGCAGAGCATCCTGAAGAAGCAAAAGCTCATTATGAAAATGAATTAAGATCGTGTGAGCAATTCGCAAATGAATTGGGAGATTTTGGAAAAAAAATATTACAAGAACATGATGCCGATTATTGGTTAAACTATAATTCAGAGAATGACTAATAATGGATATAATCGTGTCAGATGAAGCCCGACAACAATTAAAAATAATTAAGTTGTTGGGTGATAGTGGTAATAAAGATTATGCTGCCTTGTTCTATAGAATCGCTCTTTATCTTAAATCATTAAAACAGGTTAAAAACATAGATGAACTTAAATTAGGTATAAATGATCGGCATAAAAATAATAGATTATCTGGTGATATGTCTGATGTTGCAACAAGAGATATAGATCCAAGGCATAGAATGACCTATTTTGACAGAGAAAATAATGCAGTAATATTAACTACTTTAAGCCATTATAATATTGAATTACTAAAAGGGAAAAAATTATTTACCCCAAACAAGATTCAACTTATTAAGATCAAAAGACTATCATCTGATGATTTTCAAATGTTGAAAGAAAGAAGTAAATTACTAGTTGAAAAAATGGTTGCTGTTGTGCAACAAGATCCTCAAAATATTGATTATGAATTTTTTAATAAATCTGTGCAATCAAAATACATATGTCCAGTTTCTGTTGATACTATAACCAAACGGCTTGGTGATTACGTGTCTGTATCAGTGGATAAGAATCATGGTGATATGGATCAAGCTTTATTGGACTTTTTTTCCAAAAATGAAAAGGTGATAGAGAATACAACAGCTAATGCCATAGGACTTGGCAATGTTGCATCTGTGATTATGTCAAATCAAGATTTGAAAAAGTTATTATTAACTAAATTGGAAGTAGAAAAAACAATCATGAGACACTTCTCTGATTTGGCTTTTTATGTAAATAAGAGGGTTAGTAATTCACATAGACAAGAAATGCTTGTTTCAATTGCTAACGATTTTTTAAAGGGGTATGATAAAGTTCACGATCAAAAAGTAGTGTTTAGTAATGATAAATACCAAGGATTTAATTTTAGGCATGATTACGAGCTAATACGAAGAATTGATGAACGTTTAAGACAGAATATCAGCACTGATTTAGAAAATTGTATAAAAAATAATGCAAGTATTGATGTTCTTAATAAGGAAAGCAAGACAGAATTCTTTCGTAATCTTTTTCCTGAAACCAAAAATTTCACCTCTGTTTTTCATGAAGTTTGCAGAAAACTTGATTTGCTCCCAAACGGAAAATCCAGAGAATCTCATGAAGCAATATGCAAGATGTTAGGAATAGAAAAAGGTTCACTTTTAAAAAGAAAAGACAGCGAAAACAGAATTAATCAATCACAACAAATTATTCAGGAAAAATCAAAAATTAAAAAAGGTCATTCCAGATAAAACTTTTGCATAAAACAAAGGTTATTTTTGGATATGTTGTCGGCATATGTAAAAAGTGTGTATAATGCCAGCAAGTTTTGTAACGATCATTATGATCATAGGCTGGAATTGCGTATGTCTGAATATTTTGACCTTGATATCACTCTCATTGACGAGGATCCTGATCAACCAAGAAGAAAAGATAATGCCGGATTTGCTGAAAAATCCTTAAACGAGCTTGCAGAAACCATCAGAGAGAGGGGCGTTAAGTCTCCGATTTCCGTAAGAGAAGCAGGAAACGGCAGATACATTATCAATCATGGTGCAAGACGTTACAGAGCCAGCATAAAGGCAGGAAAGGCAACGATTCCGGCGTTTATAGACAATGACTACACAAAACTTGATCAGGTTATCGAAAACATTCAGCGTGAAAATCTTTCTCCCAGGGAAATTGCCGACTACATAGGATACAGGGTTTCTCATGGCGCTAAAAAGGGTGAGCTAGCTAAAGAACTGGGTAAGTCTAATGCGTGGATAAGCCAGCACAGCAGTCTTCTGGATCTTCCTGAACCGATATCAAATGCCATGAATAAGGGCAAGATTTCAGATCTGACGGCAATTACCGAACTCGTTAAACTCTACAACAAAAATTCAGATGACATCACCGAATGGATTGCTGAAGCTGATGAGATCAGCAGAGCAACCATCCAGACTATGAAGGAATACATTGATTCTGGAAAGCATTCTGAAGAACGAGATTCAGAAGAAAACCATGAAATGTCAGTGCCAAGGGAAAGAAAGAAAAAGCCTGGTCCCGTTGGACCCAAGGCTAAAATTATAGTGATGTATCAGAATAAGAAGTGCGAGTTAAGGCTGGTCAGACCTAAAGGAACCGGAAATGCCGTTATCCTGTGCGAAGGGGAGTCTATGGAAGTGCCTATTTCAGAACTGAGTTTAGATGCTGTCGAATAGGCTCTGTCATTTTTTTATCATTATTGGCAATGGATTCTTCCTTAAATGGCTTGAATTTACAAGGTGATCGTTTACTGCAAAGCCATTCGTCTGCATTGTTGGCTCTAACATAACAGTGCTGACAGTAAAAACACTTCCTTGCCCAATCTTCCAGTTCATCTATACTGCCAACCTCCGGTCTTGTTCTTTTTCGTCCGGCCATACTGATATCTCCGGGGATTAGTGTTTGAGGATGAATATCACTTCTCCAATGACAAACAGGTTTACAAGAATAAACAGATAAACCATCATTGAAAGATTACTGATCTTTTTGGATAGGGAGCTGTACTCTTGTGTTCTGGCCTTGTCTTTTTGCTGAGATATAGCTTTCAATGAACTCTCAATGGAGTTTTCTATCTTTTCGGCCATCTCCGAGGTTAGCAAGGCAGATTTATCAAAGGCGATCTGATACATCTTCTGAACCTTTTCGTACTGCTCTTCCTGAATATCAGACAGATCGTTTGATAGTTCATCTATCAAAACTTGCTGGGCAAGAAACAGACTCAGGACCGGATCGTCCTCTTCAATTTTGACATGGGTCTGCTCGTAGATTTTGGCTACCAGTTTTTCTGTTTGCTGATTCATAGGCCGCCTTCTTCGAGAACTTTGAAGAGCTTCTTTTCCAGGTTCTTAAGACGCTGACGCACCATTATGGGTTTGCTCATGTCAGAGTAGCCTTCTGAAAATGTCTGCTTATTTTTTAGAATTTCCGTAAAGTCGGCTCCGAAAGTATCTTTCTTGAGTTCAGGAAGTTCCAAAACGGCTTTGATTGATTCGTGGTTGTTCTTGTAACATTTCATCTCGAAAAAGTTCTTGTTTTCGATCTGAATAGCCCCCTGAAATGTATTCAGCCACACATAAAAGCCGAGGTTTTCCGGTTTGCCATTTTTCGTGAAATTCTTGATCAGCGCGTTGAAGCCATTGATACAGTCCAATAAGGCCTGAGATCCGGCAATAATGGAATGAAGGCATATTTCTACGTCCATATCTGCCAATACTGAAGGAATGTCGTTATCTATGAGATACAGAGACAGGGGGACAAAGGAAGAAGCTCCGTTATCCACTATTATCTCATCAGCATCAGAATTGGCTATGTCTTCAATAAGATTATCAAAATTTCTTGGTTTGATTTCATCGTCCTGCATAAGCTCAAGAACCTTCACATTCAAGGATCTGTAGCCAGCAAAGCTTGTGTTGACCGGATCTGTGTCAAAACAGGCGATCTTTTTTTCATGTGCCAGAAAGTACTGAGCAAGAAGTGTGGAGGCGAGTGTTTTGCCTACACCGCCTTTTCCCTGCATAATCATATGTACTCTCATTTGCATTCCTCCCGTGATTTTAGAAAACGTTTAAATAAATTGTAGAACTGACCGTATTTGATCCTGATTTGGTGGGCATCGTAAAGACATCTCCAGATTGCTTTTATGGTGTATCCTTTCCTGTAAGAAGACACAATCTGATCGATGTGAGCGTAAAACTCAGCTTTTGTAATGGTAGACTGGTCGTTATATTTGACAGCTGATTCTGCTAAAACTTTATCCGAAAGTTCAGTCATTCTTTTTCTCCACTTTATCTTCAAATAGTTCCTGCATAGTATGAGTCTCCAACTATTCAGTAAATCAGATAAGTTCGTCCTTGTTGGGAGTAGGGTTGAAATCAAAGGTCTTGTTTCGAGACGTGTGTTTTGATTCAGTACTTGTGTCAGTTTCCGGTGTTGATGATTTTTCTGATGAATCCATCACCGTATTTTGTTCTTTGATGCATGCACGATATAACCTGCCGAAATGTTGATAGGTGCAATCAAACATCTGGTGTTTTTTCAGGTATGCCCAAATGTATTTTAAGGTAAAGCCTTCGTTTTTTAATTTAACTATCGTGTTAAGTGACTGTTTGAACTTTACTCTAGTGATTACGCCTTTTCCGAGCGAGAACTCTTTTTGCAGGAGTATCGATTCATCAAGATTCAGGTCGTTATCTTTGCCCATGTTGTTTTGTCTCTTCATGCTCTATCTGAAAAATGATCATTTATGGCGTTTTTATCTGTCTATGTTCTTAACTGGTTATAGCCAGGTTAAATTAGAGTTCTAGTAACGCTATATTTATGTTAATGTTCATTTGATGTTTTGTCAATGTTACATTATGGTGTTTTTAATGTTTTTTATACGTTACCTATGGAGTTAACCAAAAAAGAGCATATAATTAACGTAGATAGAACGAAAAAGCAACAAAGTCGAAGAATGGCAGGATGGGTAAATGTGTACACATTTACGGTTTGCTTATTCGCATGAATGCTCAACGAAACCTTACATCCTGCCACCTTCAAAAAGGTGGGAGTTTGTCGTAGAACGACAAAATGTCTGGCAGTAAAGAAGAAAAATTCTGAAATGAAAAACGATAATAAACAAAAGAAAAATAACAAATACGAGCAGATACATTTCAGAATTTCTCAGGAAGATAAAGAGATAATCAGTGAAAACGCCAGGAAATGTAATTTGACGGTTGGAGAGTATTTGCGACAGGTGGGATGCGGTTATACTCCAAAAAATAATGAACATTTAGAACGTATTCATGATTTGATAATTGTGAATGGCGATTTAGGGAGATTGGGAGGTCTGCTCAAATTATGGCTAACTGATCAGCTAAAGGTTTCTTATTATCACAGGAAAGGAATAGTCAGATTGCTGCATGAGATTGAGTATAACCGCCTTCAGCTGGAAGAAATTATGGAAAAAATATTAAAGATGTGATTTTAGCATGCTAAAAAAGCAGGAAGATTTGAAGGTGTAAAGGGAACAATTTTAGCATGCTAAAATGTTTGCTGTTAGTATATGATTATTTATGAAGTTGAGAAAAAGAAAGGTATTAAAGGTTCGTTTACCGGACTTACTAAGTATCTAACCAATTCTAAGGGGCTTGAATCCAGAGTCGGGGAAATTAAATTAAGTAATTTTATAGCAGATGATGTCAATGTAGCATGTATTGAAGCAACAGCAACACAAATGATGAATACCAGAGCTACAAGCGATAAAACTCTTCATTTGATTATGAGTTTCCCTGCTGGTGAAAAACCTTCTTCAGATGTACTGAAGGATTGCGAGGAGATTGTAGTTAAGAAGCTGGGAATGAGTGATTATCAGCGGTTAAGTGTGGTTCATGGAGATACTGATAATTTGCATGTTCATATTGTAATTAACAAAATTCATCCAAAGACCAAAAATATATTTGAGCCATACCAATCGCATAAAAAATTAGCTAAAGCATGTATAGCGTGTGAAGATAAATATAATCTAATTAGGGATAATCACGATTTTATCAGACCGTCTGTTGAAAACAGAATTGATAAGCTGGAAATACATAAAGGGGAAGAATCGCTATGTTCAGCTGTCAGGAGGATTAAAGATGAGTTAGCCAGGGCAGCGAACTGGAAAGATTTTCATAAGATTCTTTATAAGAATAAATGCGGAATCAAAATCAGAGCCAATGGTTTTGTTTTTTATGATTACAGCGGTGTCCATGTTAAGGCGAGTACTGTAGATAGAAGTTTTTCAAAAAAGAAATTAGAAGAAAGATTTGGAGCCTTTATTTCATTTGATGATATTTGTGGAATTGGAGATCATGCCAATCAAAATGACAATGGAAATGTTGAAGATAAATCAAAATCTAATGATCGTGAGGAAGAATCAGGTAATCAAGCAGATAAAGATATGAATGATGATCCTGAAAAAACAGAATCATTAAATGATGATTTTAATCAAGCTGAAAAATTTGATATCGAAAACGAACAGCGGGATAAACAAGAGCATAAGGCAGACAAAAGAAAACAATCCGAAAAAAGACCGGCTGAAAACCTTACAAAAACTGAAGAGAAATCTCTTTGGTCAGAGTATCAAAAAATCAGAAAAGATTCTGAAGACTATAACAGGCAAATTAAAAAGGATGTTTATGATTATTTGTTTAAACTGAATAAGAAAAATTTTAACAAAATCAGGCTTCAGTACAAGATTTTCAGCATGTTAAAAATTCCAAAATTCATGCGTTCATATCTGAATTTGTATTTAAGCATGAAGGTTAAAAGAATGAGAGAAGAAGCGAAAGCAGCCGCCAGGGCAAAGCTTGAAAAAATGGTGGATTCAAAACAATCATGGTTATCATTTTTAAAAAACAAAGCTGAAAAAGGGAATGTTGATGCTCTGAATATTTTGTTGCGAAGGAATTCTCATAACATCAGAAAGAGGAGTTCTGAATACAGCAGCGGTAATCAGGATTTTAGCATGCTAAAACGCTTGATAGAAAAATACATGAAGTTTGAGAAAGTTACGTCAAATGGTAACAAGGTATATTCCTTCAAAAATAAAACAATAGTTGTTACTGAAGGACGAATTTACGTGAATTCCAAAGTTTGGAGAAATGGCTATAAATTCAAGAAAAGCAGAAATTCAAACAAATATGCCTACACCAATTTTGATAAGGCCAAGAACAAAAGAGGTTTTAAATACAGAGATTTTAAGGATGATGTCGATAAAACCGAGAAGGTTTATGAATATGTAAATGAAGAAGTTAAAAAACAGAAATCTGATAAATACAGAGATCGGACGAATTTTGCAAAAATGAAAAACAGAAAATTCATGGATGAGAATATGAGATCTTACAGAAATAACCATCGAAATAACCAGGAACAAAAAAGAGGCAGAACAATATGACAGATCAGATTACAGAAGAGGATTTTATAGAAGATCCCATGGCAGCTATTGATAAGCTTTCTGAATTGCTGGAATCAAAATCTGAAAATGATTTAGAAGAATTAAGTCAGGAATTAGAAAGTAAAAAGGAATCTATAAGCAGAATATTAGCTGATGATTCAGAGATGCCAAAACCAAAAAATGATTTTTGTTGCATGCACTGTAAATCAGCCATGTGGTTTGGCAGTAAAAAATATGCGAAGTGTTATTGCGGAAGAATGTTTACCATAACATATGACAGTACAAACATGGTTGATGAAATTACTGAATGTGATGGGAATGAGATTATCCAATGAAGGAAGAATATAACAACAAAGTCGGTCCTGAACTGTACGAAAAGAAAAAGACCGGCAATAAATTATTAAGATTGTTTCTAGTGATACTGGCTTGTTTATTGATTCTTAGTTCCGGTACTCAATATTTTGCGCATTGTTTCAATTATCATTATGTACTTGGTGATAATTATAATAAAATATACTTACCTTGGAAAATTCTGGAATGGGCAGAATTGTATAAACAGGATTATCCTCAATATGTAGAGGATTCCATGAATGTAATGTTTGGCTGCCTCACAATCATTGCTTTGTGTTTTATGGCGTTTATTGCAATTCAGGACAGCAAGATTAAAGGCAATAAGTATCTTCATGGCTCTGCAAGGTGGGCAAGTATTAAGGATATGGAACAGGCAGGTCTTCTTCATAAGAAAATGCCAAAAGGACCGGTGGTGTATGTCGGCGGTATAAAGGATAAATCAGGAAATTTCAGATATCTGGTTCACGGCGGTCCGGAACATGTTTTGTGTTTTGCTCCCACACGTTCCGGTAAAGGCGTTGGTCTTGTTGTTCCTACAATGCTCTCCTGGAGTGATTCTGTTGTTTGTAACGACATTAAGGGCGAGTTATGGGCTTTGACTTCCGGATGGAGACAGAAGTACCTGAAATCGAAAGTGATAAGACTCGAATTCAGTTCTGTAAATTCTGCTCATTGGAATCCTCTTGATGAAATCAGGATTGGAACAGAGTATGAAGTTGGAGATGCTCAGAATCTGGCAATGCTCGTGGTAGATCCTGACGGCAAAGGTTTAGACGGTGCTGACGGACACTGGAAGAAAACAGCGTTTGCTCTTTACACAGGGCTGATTCTTTATGTTCTGTATGAAGCAAGGAATCCGAAGTCAGCAATAGTGAAGGCAAATTTTCACACAATTGATGCGGTTTTATCTGATAAGACTCGTTCTGTTAAGGAACTGTGGACGGCAATGAAGGAACACTCTAATCCGATAGTCTCAGCTGCCGGTCAGGATATGCTGGACAGACCTGATGAAGAAGCCGGATCTGTTCTTTCTACAGTCAAATCAAATTTGTCATTGTTCAGAGATCCTATAGTCGCCAAGAATGTTGAGAGCAGTGATTTTTCAGTAAGGGATTTGATGCATCATGAAGCTCCTGTAAGTTTATATTTAATATCTCAGCCTTCAGATAAAGGGAGAATCAGACCAATGCTCAGAATCTTTGTCTGTATGTGCATGCGACTTTTGGCAGACAAGATGGAGTTTAAAAACGGCAGGGCTGTAAAGACTTATAAGCACCGACTTCTGATGATGCTGGATGAATTTCCGGCTTTGGGAAAAATGGATATTGTTCAGGAATCTTTGGCTTTTGTGGCCGGATATGGGATCAAATGCTACCTCATTACTCAGGATTTGGGACAGTTGTATTCTGCTTATGGGAAGGACGAATCAATTACGTCTAACTGTCATATTCAGAACTGTTTCCCGGCAATTAAAGATGATACTTGTGCCTACATCTCAAAGATGACGGGTACAACAACAATCGTTAAAGAAACAAAATCCAAGAGCGGTTCCGGATTTAAAACGAATATCACAAGAGGTGTTCAGGAAATTAAGAGAGAACTTCTCACTCCCGGAGAGGTTAAGTCTTTACCAGGCTCTGTGAAAGACAGCAAAGGGATGATTTTAGAAGCAGGAAAAATGCTGATATTTGCAGCCGGTTTTCCTCCGATTTTTGGTCAGCAGCCCTTGTATTTTAAAGATCCGGTGTTTGAAAAAAGATCGGCAGTTCCTGAAGCAGAGACATCCGATGTTTTAAGAGGAAAATTAAAGGGTGGCTTTTAGCATGCTAAAACGAAAACTTGTTGCCTTGCTTCGTTTTGTTCCAAAGTTGCTTGCTTTTGTGGCTGTGATAACACTGATATTTGACATTACTTGTTTGGTTTTAGGCAATATGGGTTATTGGGTAAATATTACAAATTCAATGCCCGTGGGAGTCTACCGGGAGGAATCCGGAGATATCGAAAAAGATAACTATGTGCTTCTATGCAAGGATGATTATGAATTAAAGAGGGCAAGGAATGATGATTACTTATGCAAGGACGGTCATCAGCCACTTTTGAAAAAGGTGGTGGCAGTAAAAGATGATGTAGTGACGGTATCTAATGAAGGTGTGTTTGTGAATAATACAAAACTTGCAAATTCTGAAAGAATTGTAAATAGCTTGTTAAATGACAATAGTTTACTTGATTACACTTTGAAAGATAAAGAGTTTTTAGTTATGGGCAGATCTCCGTACTCTTGGGATTCAAGATATTTTGGAATAGTAAGAAGAGATGAGTTTGTCTCTAAGGTGGTTCCGGTATTTCTGGTATTCTCAAAATATGAAGATTTGCATTTTAATTACTAATAGGGAAGGAAATTATGACAGGAAATGCTAATAAAGAACTAAATATCGAAATTCTTAAAAAGAAGTTACAAACTTTAGAATTGGGAGTTTGTTTTTTAATGTTCATGCTGATGTTAACCATTCTATTTTGGGCTATGTAGGTTTGAAAAATGAGATTATTTATTGCGGAAAAACCAAGTGTCGGAAGGGCGATTGCTGAAAGTCTCGGAGTAACTAAGAAGAATAAGAGTTACATAGAATGTTCAGATGGCTCTGTTGTGACCTGGTGTTTTGGTCATATGTTTGAGCTGGCCGAACCTGATGAATACACACCGAATGATGTTCCGGTGAACAGCAAAGGCAGAAAAATTTGGAGATTTGATGAACTTCCTATTTTTCCTGAGACGTTCAATCTGCATCCAAAAAACGATGCCAAGGAGCAGCTGAAGGTTATCAAACAATTGCTTAAAGATGCAAATGAGGTAATAAACGCAGGAGATCCGGACAGAGAAGGTCAGTTGCTTGTAGATGAACTTCTTGAAGAGTACAAAGTTAAACTGCCGGTCAAGCGTTATTGGGCTAACGCACAGGATTCTGTTTCTGTAAGCAGAGCCTTAAACAGTCTGAAATCAAATGACGAGTATACAAGTTTAGGTGTGGCTGCCAGACAGCGATCATACGCTGATTGGCTGGTAGGTATGAATTTGACAAGAGCTTTTTCAATTCAGGCAAAGACCCTTGTAACTATGGGAAGAGTACAGTCACCTACACTGAAATTAGTGGTTGACAGAGATAAGGCCATTGCCAATTTTAAACCGGTTGACTATTTCCGTATTTTTGCTGAACAGTGTGTTAAAGAGAATGATGGAAGATTTTCATCAGAACTGATGACGGAGAATCTTGATTGCACAGATGAGGAAAATCGTATTATTGATAAATCTAAAGCAGAGGAGATTATTGCCAAAATAAAGGATGGAACAGGGAAAATCATAAGTTTTAAGAAAACTCCAAAGAAAAAGAATCAGCCTTTGGGATACTCATTGTCAGATATTACGGCAAAGGCATCATCATTATGGGGTTTTTCAGCACAAAAGACTCTGGATGTTTGTCAGTCTCTTTATGAGAAAAAACTGACTTCATATCCCCGTACAGATTGTTCATATTTGCCAGAAGCGCAGTATTCTGATGCTCAGAATGTATTAGATGCTATTAAGGCCACTTGTTCAGAACTGTCAGAGTTGGTTGAGGGAGCTGATTTATCAATTCATTCTAAAACCTGGAATACTGAAAAAACAACGGCTCACCATGCCATCATTCCGACTATGCAGGCTGGCGATTTTTCTGCATTGAATGACGATGAGAAAAAAGTTTACAACCTGGTATCCAGAAACTTTATCAGTCAGTTTTACGGTGTTCACGAGTATTATGAAACAGAGATACTCAGTAAAATCGAAGATTATGATTTCAGGGCTACAGGGATAACAGTTATCAAGGAAGGGTGGTGCTGTTGCTTTAAGAAGGATGTTAACGAGTCAGATAGTGATGAAGATTCTGAAGTCAATTCCAAAGCACTTCCCGATGTGAATGACGGTGATTTGACTTCATGTGTTAATCAGCAAATCAAAACGGCAAAAACCAAGGCTCCGGCAAAGTTTACCGAAGGTACGCTTATAAAGGCAATGGAGAATATCTACAAGTACATTGACGATGAAGTATCAAAGAAACTTTTGAAGGACGGGGACGGCATAGGAACAAGCGCAACAAGAGCAGGGATTATTTCCGAGCTTAAGAGGAAAGACTATCTGGCAGCCAAGGGAAAATACATTGTTTCAACTGAACTTGGGCAGAAAGCCATTGGGATAATTCCTGAAAAGATCAAGTCGCCTGTGCTGACAGCGATTTTTGAAAGCATGTTATCCAGGATAGAAAAAAAGGAAATGTCTGTAGATGACTTTATGGGAAAACAGAAGAAGCTGGTGGAGGATGAAATTAACAAAGTAAAGGGTTTGTCGATTGCTATTGCGCCTAAGAAGGAGCAGAACATATCCGCAAAATTCAAATGTAAAGTTTGCGGAAAAGGTCTTATCAGAAGGGAATCTTCAAAGAACAAGGGAGTGTTCTGGTGGGGGTGTTCAGGATATCCTTCATGTAAACAGACGTATTTTGACGATAAGGGGAAACCCAAGTATGAATCAGATTCCAAGGGGTCTGAAAAGAAGTAATGTGAAAATTTGGATAGAGGAGCATCAATATGGCTGAAGTAACAGAAGAATTTAAAACGGAAATGGCGAAACGCCGGGCGTTGTTTGGCAGTAACGTAAGTTCAGAAAGGATTATCGAAATTATGACTGCCAGTGCTATTCCGGGAAATCATGTACCGGTAACGAGAGAAGAAGCTGCTGCATGTGGTATAGATTCTCTTCCTGCTTCCGAAGTGAGAGCTTTGTTTGGTGATAATCTTGATGAATTATCTGATGAAGAAGCTTATGCCGGTATGGAAAACATTGAATCTCAGTTTTACATGAACAAAGGGGAAAATAAGAAAAATAAGTAAGGAATAAAAAAGGGCAGCCGAGGGAGTGCTCCGGGAAAGGAGCTTTTTTTGGCGTTACACTCAGCTGCCAATTTAATTATAATTAATTCTACAGAGTTTTCAAGAATTTTTTTGCGAAAGGTGGCAAAAATGGCTCAGAAGAATAGAAATACGCCAACGACAAAGACAACAAGAGTCAGCGCAGAGCAAAAGTACAACGATTTTGTAGCTGATCTTTTCATCAAATCCATTGAGAGCGGTACTGCACCCTGGACAAAACCGTGGTCAACCGAAGACATGATGAACATGGCACCAAGGAATCCTGAAACCGGAACATTTTATAAAGGTTCAAACGCAGCTCTTTTATTTATGACGGAGGAGCTTAACGGTTATCAGGACTCAAGATGGATGACGTTTAATCAGGCCAAGGCTGCCGGTGGATACGTGAAGGCAGGTGAACATGGTGTTCCATTGAGAACCTTTATTTTTGAACGAGAAGTTCCGGTACTTGATGACAAGGGTAAACCTGTTTTAGATAAGGATGGCAAGCCGGTTACTGAAATTGAGGAGCTTGATCCGCCAATAATCAATACATTTACGGTTTTTAACGTCAAACAAATCAGTTTTCCCCCGGAACACAAGTATTCTCAGCCATTAGCAAGCGATGTCACACAGGAGCAGGTATGGGAAAATTTACAGAGGGCTGAAGATTTAATTAAGAATACCAACGCTCAGATAGTGTTCGGAACCGGTTCCAGGGCTTTTTATGCCCCGGCAAAAGACTACATAAATTTACCGAAAAAGGAAAAGTTCAAAACTCAGGAAGGTTTTTACAGTACTGCGCTTCATGAACTTTCACACTGGACAGGGCATAAGGCGAGATTGGACAGACCATACAACAGCCGATTCGGAACCCCAAACTATGCCAGAGAGGAGCTTGTTGCGGAAATATCAAGCTTTATGCTTTGCATGAATTTAGGAATTGGTCATAATCTTGAGAATCATGCTTCGTATGTTGAATCATGGTCAAAGATATTAAAGGATGACAAGAAGGAGATCATCGAAGCAACTAAAAAGGCGAACGAAGCGCAAAAGTTTATTACGAGCTTTTCACAGAATAATATTTTAGCTGAAGACAGAATTTACTTAATATCAACGAAAGACGATCAAAATTTTGAAAAGCAGCTGATTGATTTAGGTGCTTTCTATGATATATCTGAAAACAAATTCTATGTAACTAAAGAGACTCATGACTTATCTAAGTTTTCCGATTTTTTACCTGACGAGCAGACTCAAAGTCAAAATAAAAAAAGTGAATTAGAAGTCATTTACGAAAAAGGCAAAACAGAACGTGGTTACTATAAGAACATTGATTTTGAGACATTTAGGAAAATCAATGATGTATTGCCAGAAGAAAACAATGGTCTAATGTATAAAAATTGGTTTGCCTGGGACAGGATTAAAGAACATGAAAGAAATGTTGATGATAATGGGTGGTATCGTGCAGATCTGATTAATGGTATTTCTTGTAATACTCAGGCATTGGAGTATGTGTTGAAAGAAAAAGAAATGCCAGCAATGGTCTTTTATGCATGTTTAGATAAGTCATCAGACGGAGAGGGGGTTAATGTAGAAAAAACATTTGCAGATCGAGGATATTATTTGACTTTGAGCGAAGCAAATAAGTTATTGTTTGATGCAAATAAAGATGCTAAAAGCAATAGACAGTATTTTGAAAATGATATTACTGTTGTTGCATTTGATAAAAGAGGCGGTGAAACAAACTTGCCACAATCAGATTTATGTACCAAAATGAGATATATATGTGGAGTTGGTGGTGATAAAGGAGATGTTATAAAGCATATTTCCGATGGTGGAGGTGTAAAAATTTACACTGTGCCTGATATGACGGAAGATGATAGAAAAGCTACTAAATTATTAGATTCAGCACATGCAAATGATTTAAAAAAGAAAAATGATAAGTTTGAGTCATTTTTAAAGGAAAATAAATTTGAAGAAAGACAGAAGCTTAAAAGCAGTATGTCAAAACTTGAGAATTTACAAACAGCTCTAAATAAAGCAATCAAGTATCTAAATGATCAGACAGTAAAAGAATCGTTAAGTACCGAAGAAAAGCAGGTTTATGTAGGACAATTGAGCGACCTTATTGCTCATGCCGAAACTCTTAAACAACTGGTTGAATTGAATCAGGAGCTTGATGTAAAAGGTATTAAGGCTGATGCAGTCAACTCGTTGGACAAACGAGATGAAATTGGCGAACAAAGCGAATACAGAAAAATGCAGGAACGGCAAGAAATGAATATTCCGCATAAGGTCAACCCTGCTTACGCTGACACATATTTGGTTGTTCCGTTTTACGATAAAGATGAAGCAAAGAGTCTTGGTGCAAAATGGGATCGTAAAATAAAGCATTGGTATGTCCCAGCCGGTACAGATTTGAATTTGTTCAACAAGTGGACGAGGGCTGATGTCGCTGTAAATAAATATCAGAGGGAGTATGAATTAAGCGAACAAAAATCTCGCTATTTAATAAATTCAAAAACTTCTGCTATGGAGCAGAGTAAACAAGTACTTGCAACAGATAAGGTGAAGTTTAGAGGCAGATAGGGTTTAAACGACAATTACCGTAATTAAGGAAATTGCATGTGTTGTGTAATTTCCTTATTTTTTTTCGGTAAGAATAAGGAATTCTAATTGATGGATGCTTCAAATGATCAAAAAGTAATATTGAGTGGAAGCTTTAAAGTTGAAACAACTTATGAAATTTTTATGAAAATGGCCGTTTTTTTTAAAGATAACAATATTAATATTGTTGTTACAGGTGGTGAACAAGAAATTACGAATCAAAGAGAAAACGATAGAAAGATAGGAGAGCTTCTAA
The DNA here is from genome assembly GCF_000701925.1 of Ruminobacter sp. RM87. Lineage (NCBI taxonomy): Bacteria > Pseudomonadati > Pseudomonadota > Gammaproteobacteria > Aeromonadales > Succinivibrionaceae > Ruminobacter > Ruminobacter sp. RM87. The sequence goes on from NZ_JNKD01000004.1 coordinate 21,769, forward strand.
ACTTGTATATAATCAGGAGAAATTTAAAAAAATGGACAAGAATGTCGTATATAACAGCTTTTAAAAATGTTTTGAAAAATATTAGCAGTGATTCTGAATCGTGGAAGGATGTTAGTGTTGGGCAAATAAACAGGGAGGTTATAGAGAAGTTTAACGTTACTAATGGCAGTGAATATCAGTATTTAAATATAGTAAATTCAGTGTTCTCTTGGTTGGTGCGTGAGGAAATTGTTGATTATAACCCCTGCACAAAACATTTACACAAGTTTAAAAAATTTTCTCAGGGGGTTCGCGCTGCACTGAATTGTGAAAAATGGATAGATGACATAGAAGCCAAGAAAATACTAACTGAGTTCTTTAAAAAGGTTAAAGGTCAAATTGATATTAGTATGTACAGATTTCTTGTATTACATTTCATTTTGGGGACAAGAATAAGTGAAACCTTTAATTACATTGATGCTGTGAGAAATATTGATTATGATGAAAATAATGTTTTAACAACTGTTTACATAAAAACTAAATGCACAAAAAACGGAGCTGATGCAGATTTTAGGATGCCTGTACCTGATTTTATTCATAAGATGATAGATACAGACAAAGTATTGTATTCAAAAAAATCACATGAAACTGTAATTTCAATTTTAAGAAGATTTATCGCAAAAAATTTTAAAGATGAATTTTGCCTTCATGGCACAAGGGCAATTTTCAGGACTACAATTGACTTTATCGATAAAGATAAGGCATTTGGGAAGGACGAAAAGGAAGCGTATATCAATCATAAGACAGATAGCTATGTTCAGAACAGATATCATCGAAATGATTATTTGATTCCCAGAATCGAGATCATGTGTAAGTATGCCTCTTTTGTATATGAGGTGTCAGGTCTAATTGAAGAAAAAAATCAGACTGAAGCTTATGTTGAAAAGCTGGAAAAACGACTTAACAGGCCATCAAGTAAGAAAGATCAGTGTTAATAAGCGTTGTTGTTGTCAAGAATTTCCTGAGTCTTCCATGTCAATATAAACCCTGTCGGTATGTCTCATTGTACGAAGCAAGGCACAATTATTGACGAAATTTAGACACGAGTTAAACAAGTTACCTTGTATATGTCGTGTAAATGAGTTATAATATACCTTGTAAGTTACTCTAATGACTTACCTTATTAGGGTATACCTTTTAGGTTGCTGGTTGAGAACAAATTTTATTAACTCTTGTGAGGAGTTTTTATGATTGATAATGAAATTGATGAGCTTTCAATAACCGAGGATCCTAAGTTTTTTCAGGAACTGACGGAAGAAGTATGGAAAGAAAACTTTGAGAAGGTTGGCTATATTTATATTGGTGTAGGTGATGAACCTGAAGGATGTACTTCACGTGTCTATAAAGATAAACATCGGGAGATTGTTGGTCTTGGTGATCATTACAAAATTGAAGTAAGATCTGAAGCTCCGGACTATGATTGGGAAAAGGCTCTTTATTCAAATGCTTGATCACAAATGTAGGTTAGTACTTTTTGCAGGGCCTAACGGCTCTGGAAAAAGTACAGTAACAAAAAGGATTGGTAAACATAATTTGCTTCCAGAACTCTATTTAAACCCTGATGACATAGCAAGGGAAATAAATCCTGGTAATTCATGGGAGGCGAGGATTGCAGCTGGCAGAAAAGCTGTACAACTTAGAAAATCCTATTTGGAAGAGAACAAATCCTTTGCTATGGAAACTACATTAAGCGGAGCCTCTGAGATCTCTTTTATAAAGGATGCTATTTCTAGGGGATACAAAGTTACTGCAATTTATGTGGCTATTCGAGGAACTATGGATAATATTGCCAGAGTAGAAACACGAGTTGCAAAAGGTGGACATAGTGTGCCTCCTGACATAATTGCAAGAAGGAGAGAAAGATCTCTTAAAAATTTATCATTTTTAATTGATAATCTCCATAGAGTAGTTGTTATTGATAATACCAAGAAACCTAGAACTTTTCTAAGGAAAAATAATAATAAAATAACTTTTGTTTCTGCGGATTTGCCAAATTGGTTTGTTTCAAACATTTTAAATGAAAAAATCATTGAATATCGTTTAGAAGCAAACCGTAAATTTGATCGCAAGAATCGTTCCGCTGAAAATACTTATTTTAATGTTCCTTTTTATGAAAATGATGAAGCAAAGAGTCTTGGTGCAAAATGGGATCGTAAAATTAAGCATTTGTATGTCCCAGCCGGTATGGATTTGAAGCCTTTTATAGAAAAAGGTTGGAAAAGATTGAGTGATCAAGAAGTTAATGAGTTAGCACAAGCAAAAGAGGAATTTAATGAATTGAGAAAGTCAACAAAATCAGATCTGTCATCCAGAAAAGACTCTCACCAAGAGCTTTCAATTACTGAACCCAAGAAAATCCGGGGAAGATAATGACTACAAAGGGCAATGTTCGTATCTATATTCGAGTATCTACTGAGGAGCAGACTATAGAACGTCAGGAACATCTGATTGATGATGCAAAATCCCAAGGGTTCTATGTCGCTGGTGTTTATCGTGAAAAAGCTTCTGGTGCTATAGAAAACAGACCGGAACTGCAAAAGCTTATAAGTGAACTTCAACCTGGTGATTATGTTGTTGCAGAAAAGATGGATCGTATTAGCAGACTTCCGATCTCTGATGCACAAAGTCTTATTTCTCAGATAAAGGCAAAAGGAGCGAAGTTGCTTGTTCCTGGAATTGTTGATTTCACAGATATTATACAGAACACTCAGGATAGCATGTCAAAAATTGTACTTGAAGCAATGCAGGAACTACTTCTTAAAATTGCCTTGCAAATGTCTCGTGATGATTATGAGTTTAGGAGAAAACGCCAAAAAGAAGGTATATCTTTAGCAAAACAGCAGGGAAAGTTTTGTGGCAGGCGAGCTGATAGAGAACTGCACAAAAAGATAATTGAGTGTCATATATTGAGGAAACCGCCTTTGTCTATTGCTGAAACTGCCAATTTTCTGAATACAACCATAAGTACGGTAACAAGGGTTTGTGGTTTATACAAAAATGATAATAATTACTTAAAGTCTTTAGATGAAAACGGTAAGTGAAACAGTGTTGAGAAGGTATAGCTGTCTATGTTTAAATAGTGGCTATTTTATTATGGGTAAAATTGATTATATAAGGAATTTTTTATGAAATTAGGTTTGATAGCAGCGAGTTTCATAACTGTTGCGATCACTGGTTGTGGAAATGAAGATCCTCTGAATAGTCTTTATAATTCTGATTTTACAGAAGAAGAAAATCATCTGCTTAAGTGTAGTGTAAAGAATGTAACAGCAATAGAAGATACAAATAATTGGCATAAAATTAAAAAAGATAATCCTGATTTTAGTAAAGCATTAGCATTCAAAAGTGATTGTAAAAAGTTTCATCATGATTTCAGGATGAAATTATGCCAGTATGACACTGACGAACGAAGAAACAACAGAGATGCAATTGAAAAACTGTATTCGGAAAAAAGTCCGGAATTATTTCAAGCCTTTCTTGATTCTTGTAGATCAGCTGGGATTGCTGATCCAAAGGAAAGGTATTTAAGTAAACAGAATCCCAAGTTTAAGGATCATTATTAAGTTTTTAGGAGATATCTCACGTGAAATCAATTAGTGTAATGGCTATGTCAGCCATGGTATCGTTGCTCTTGAATGGATGTAATTTGTTGGCGGTTATGGAGCCGCCACGTGTAAATTTAGATTCAATTTGTAATGACATCTATGTGGAAAATAGAAATAATAACAGTAATACCGGAGGTTTTGCCGCAAATCAAAAATATAATAATGACTATTATACGGTTGATTTTGTCGGGTATTATGACGAATATTTAGGATATCCGGCAATTATTAAGGATGTTAAAGATTCCAAAGGTAATGTTTTTTATAAAATTATTCTAATGTATCAAAATGATAAATTAGAAAATCATAAGTACGTCAAAGGTCAGGAAATTGCAGTAAATCAGATTAATTTAGGTATGATTGTTGATAATCTATTTTATTGGCATGATTATAAAGAACATTATTGCCGTTTCGATGTTCTCAATAAACTAGAGTAATTATATAAAATTCTGCTATTACATTTGAGATTATTTAAGTAGTTTTCTTTATGATAAATGAAAACGACTTTTATAGATACTGTGTGGTAGTGATTATTCGGATTTTGTCTATGATAATGAAAGGCATCAAAAGATAATTTGATGCCTTATGTTTTTTCAGAGTGTTAGCTTAATCAGTCTATGTTAAAAAAGTATGGTTGTCCAATCAAAGTGCCATCAGCATTATATACCTCTACATAATAATCAGTTCTGATACATCCTTTAGGATCGGGGTTGCATCCGGTATTACCGCAATTCGGGTTACAAAATCTGTCTTTTACCCAGCTGTCACCTGATTCTCCATATCTAATGCATGTTTTATTGATTTTGGGACCATAAGCTGTGTAAACCGTCTCTTCAGAGAATTCCAGACAAATTTCGTGAGAAGGTATAAAAGCAGCTCTGCCGTCATGTGCAACTACTGTATCCGTTTTTACATTGCTTCCACATGATGAAAGGGATGGCAGGGGGGATTGTAATTTGTGAATTCTCCGGATCATTGCTCTGTGCGGTCCAGCACAATCCCCAGGAGCAAAGCCTATAGGAGCGCATAACCATATACCGCATTCATCATCGGATGCAGCGGAAGATATAGCAGGTGTTATTGCTATCATAATTGCAAGAGAAATTACCATTTTTTTAAATTTCATTTTTAGACCTTTTGATTTTGGTTTGAGTTGTTGTTTGAGTTGCTTAATTTATTTGTATCTGGTTTTGCAGCATTTACGCCAGCCTTAAAAGGCTGTGTTATATTTTCAGATACAGTGGCTTTTGCCTGGGTCATACCGTTTTTCAACGCTTTTACTCCTGAATCTTTAATCGCGTTATATCCAGCAACCAGTTTTGATTTTGTACCTGATGCACCTTTCTGCAGAGCAGCATGTGCAGTCTGTATAGGTTCAGTAGCAGCCATAGCACCAAAGCCTGTGGCAGCGGATATGCCTTTGACTGCCCCTTTTGTAATATTTGCTGCTGCCTGGGCTATTTGTCCGGCATTTCTAGCACCTGCTTTTACTGCCTGTCCTGCTGATGATTGAGATATGGCATTACCCAGATCCTTCATCCCTTCAGAAACAGAATGTTTGCTCATGTAGTCAATGGTTCGTGATGTTCCCTTGGCAACAGCAGCCGTTCCCTGGGCTGCCATAACGGTTGATGTTGCAGCTCCTGTCACACCTCCTGCCATAGCTCCTGCTACTGCTGAAGCCGCCGGAGAAGAAAAATCAAATTTTCCGCCGGCGATTCCGGCAATCATGTCAGGTACTGTTTCCATTATCATAAAGAACATAATAGGCAGAACTAAAGCCTGGAGAGTGGCAATTGGCTCTGTAATGCTCATATCTTTCAGCAATGTCGCCATTAAAGTATTCATGATGGCCACAATGAATAGCATTGCAAAATACTTTACACTTGCTGATAGAACCCCTTTAAAGTAATTAATGGCAATATCCCTTGTCCATCTGCCACCTCCAAAACCAAGTAAAAAAGCTCCGGCATACATGTAGCACCATAGAGCAATGAGCTGAACTAAAACCTTTATGGCAATAATCAAGCAGAAAATAAAAAATACTAATGCCAGAAGTGTTTGAATAAGATCGCTTGCAATGGTATCCAAATCCCATTCCAATGAATCCCACATCGTTGAATAGAAATCTAAACCAATATCTACAATTGCTGAAGGAGTCATGGATGGCAGACCGGATCCTCCGGTTGTAAGTCCTGCTCCGATGCCTCCTAGTTTTGCAAAGGTTTGAAATATCGAATTTGCGATGTTAGGTCCCTTGTCTAACAAAAATGCGAACAAACCGGTAAAAATTATGTATTTTGCTAATTCTCCGATAATTTCACCGAATTCAGCATGTTTAAGTGCAAGTTCAATTGCGGTCCAGGACAATGAGATGGTGGCCAAAATCCAAAATAATGTCAGTGCATAATCTTTAAGTTTTTCAGCCCAGTTAGATGCGGTGTTTTTAAAGGTATCGCTTATTTCATCAAGAATATTTACATGAAAATTGCTGGCAGTATCGGCTGCCGATGCGATATTCATTGATGAATCTATAACAAATATTGCACTGATGGTGATTAATAATATTCCAAAAAATATAATTGATCTTTTGAACATGTTTCTTTCCTAGTAATGATCCTGGTAAACTTTGTTGGTTTTCCATTTGGTCAGGTTTTTTCTATATGTTTCTAATCGTTTTTGTCTAGTAAGTTCTTTTTGGTTGAAATGGTTGAGTAACTCGTTTTGCGTTGATTTCATTTCAAGTGTCTGTTGCCTGAGATCAATCAATGATTTTGCAGTAAGTCGATTGAGTTCTCTTGTGTCAGAAAGAATCTGATTGGTTCCAACGTTATTACTCAATTTTGTGGAAAAATCTTTTAGATCTTGTTGATCTTGAGTTATTTGGCTGGCTAAGGAATTTGGGTTGTTGGGATCGTTATCTTCTTTATTTTTCTTGTTTCTTTCTGTGATTTCATTTTGAAGAGAATTTAATATTTCTTTTTGTTCCTTTGCACAAAGTTCATATTTATTTAAGAAATCACATCCATCTTCCATAAGTTTGTTGCTTCTGTTTGCTACAGAATTATATTGCTCGATAGCACCGGTGTATGTTGATCTCAAGCGGTTAAGTGTGTTCTGGAGATCTTGAAGATTGGTAATTCTGATGTTTTCAAAATTAGTATTCAGTACAAGATTTTCAAGCTGACGGATTTGGTTTTCATAATCCAGAATCATTTGTTCATACTGATTAATGGTGTTGAGCTGAGTCTGTAACATCTCCATGTACTGAAGAGGCTGAAATATTACAGATGTTTCTTCAATTACTGGAACGCCAGCAGAGACCTGTGATGAAAGTAATGATGATAAAAGTACAATTAAAAGCTTGTTTTTCATAAGTTCTCCTAATAATCATAATTCTGATAAGGCTTTGAGAAGATAATATCTTTTGTAACCATAACGTTAATCTTGAATCCTGGACGAATTTCAAGTGTAGGGCTGATATTCATGTTTTTCTGAATCATCTGAAGAGCGGTATTTCCCATTTGGCTGCCAAATGACTGAGCCATTGCGGAGGATGCTGTTGTTCCGTTTTCGTTATTAGAGGTGTATTTGTCCTGAGAATAGGTTATACCGGCAGAAATAACAGACAGCAGGAATGACGATGTAAAGAGACGAAGGTAATGGTTGTTTACCAGGTCGTTCATTCCTGAATATCCGGCCTGATCCGTACCATTCATGGAACCTATATCAATCGTTTTTCCGTCCGGAAATATCAGTCTGTTCCATGAAACAAGCACTCGTTCCTGACCGTAAACAACACCGGATTCATAAGTGCCGAAGATTTTTGTCCCCTGTGGCACTAACATAAATCTGCCCGTCGGAGAGTCGTAAACATTCTGAGATACCTGGGCAATGATTTTTCCTGGTAAATCAGAGTTTATGCCGGTAATAAGAGTTGCCGGCAACACTGATCCGGTAATGATAGACAGTCTTTTCGGAGCCTGTACAGAAGAATCAAGTGTCCACTTATCCCCCGTTTCTGTTGATGAAGCTGTGGTTATTGAAAATCTTGTCGCATTATTTTCAGATGGCTGATAAGTACTCCCATTTCTCATGGCGTTTATCTTTTGCTGATAACTGCCGTTGGGATCATTGAGATCCGCCATTTGACTTAGAATTCGTTCTCTTTCCTGTTTTGCATAAGAAAGGCTTTCACTGGTATTTGAAGATGAAGGCGGAACAGATGAATAGCTTGTGGAAGTCTTCGTTTTTTCGTATGCCACAGCCATTTTTGACGGAGAGTTTACAGAATTGTTGAACATCTGGATCTTTGTCTGTCGAATTTGCTGACGTTCTCTTTCCTTGTCCATTCTCTTTTGTCTGGCAGCTTCATCTTCATAAGACGGCTGTTGCATTGTGTTCTGAGGAGGGGGCAGATTTACAGAGCCGTGATTTCTGCTGTTCGGATCGATTAACTGAATTCTTGTTCCTGAAGGGGTTTCAGTCATGGCAATGGTATTTGAGTCATTCGGAATGTCGGATTCATTGTTTTCTCCGACAATTCCGGTATCAAGATTTGCCGGAATAATGGATTCCGGACCTGCCATACCGTTAATGACTTCGGCATTCAGGGAGTTATCGGCAATAACATTCTTGATGACCTTTTCTTCTTTTTTGTTGTCATTAGGATCACTGAAGAAGTCATCTCCCATGAGTGTGGTAAAAAGAATCCCCAATCCGAGGATTCCAATCCCCAAAACAGCCTTGCGAGCAGTGTCAGAAAGATATTTGGATCCTGATACTCGCATTGGGTTATTTTCAGGATCCAGCTCGTTTTCCGGTATTGGCTGCTGTTCATTATTAAGATCGTTAGACACGTTTATCCTCCTTATTTTTTGATTACAGACCAAGAGGAAAGAGGTGATCCGCTGTTTGAGTAACACCTGCTGTAAGTAGAGTTATCAATATTGATGAGAATTCTTATGAATCCCATGCTGTCATTGCTATCAAGAGTGAAATTCATGTTGTTGTATGAGCTGACAGCCGAATTTTCCTGAATTTCAAAGCCTCTCTGTCTGAGCTGGTCAACAAATTCCTGACTGAAAACATCATTCTGAAGAACGCTCTGAGTAATATTCAATCTTGTGTTTGCCGGTGAAAACTGCTGGCTGAGAAATGACACTGAATCCTTGGCTATTGCTGAAGAACTTGCTGAAATATCGGCAGTGGCAATCGTGCCGGTAGTTTGTTTTACGGGAGTTACACAACCGGAACAAAATACTGACATAGCGATTAAGGCACATGAAAAATAATGTTTCATTCTGATCTCCTATCCTATTTTGAAATTCTGCTGATTGTTACCTTTTCCTGGTCAGATCCCACACCCATGATCAGGACAGCCGTATTGAATACAGAATCAACGATAAATTTGTTATTGATGAATCTGTAATTTACGAGTTTTTCCTTATTCGATGATTTATCCAGGACAAGCAGAGTAGGGATTTCTGTATAGGTTGTTTTGTCAGAAAGCTGAATAATGGTTTTAACGCCATTGTTATAGACACGCACTGGTGTCCAGTCTATCTGGCTGTCACCTTTAATTTTGTAATCAAAGTCGAGATCACCAAGGTATTCATTTGTTGAGCTAATGGTGTTATTTGCCATGAATGACTGCTGTCTCTGATTTTTGATTTTGAATTTCTGAATTGCTTCCTCCGGATAGATAAAGCTTACTTCGGGCATCAGTTCTGTTTTGTGAGATTTCAGATTCATGTGATATGAACGGCGGTTAGTGGTAACAAGCAGATTTGTTTTAAGATTATTGTCAAGAGGCTTGATAACCAAATGCTGAATTTCTGAAGCTCCGTACCCGGTGATTGCCGGTTCAATCTTCCATCTGGCACTGTCGCCGATATGAATTGAATTCACCTCTTCTCCTGGCTGAAGCTGAATGTCGCAAACCTGAAGAACGGCACAGACAATATCAATTGACTGACCTCCAAAAATGAACTGGATTGATCCGGCTGGTCCTCTTACTGGTGCGGTGGATGCCGTGGTGTTCTTCCAATCCTGGGTTAATTTAAGAGCTTTCAGCTCCTGGGGCGTGAGTTCTACATCCTCTCCATAAAAATACTCGTACACGAATTCATCATTGAATGACTGCTGATTGTCCGGGGTTGCCACTTCATCTTCAGCATGAACTCCGAATGGAAGCAATAAGAAAGAAAATATAAGTCCTTTGTTTACGATACCTGAAATTACTTTTGATAAATTGTTCATTTTGATTCCTTACAAATTTAAATTTTGGTCCATGAAAAGTTTTCGATATAGATTCCTGCTGGATTACTGCGGATCATTTCCTCTGTGAAATCACGGCTGTCCACGATATAGATTGTGATAAGGGCTTTCCAATGAGCTTTGCTTTTTAAAGAACCGGTTCTGGTTCTAGTGCTTTCATCCCATTCAATCTGATATGTGGTATCGCTCTGAGCAAGAATTGATGTGATTTCCACATTAACCATCTCTTTTTCTGCTCTTTTATATGGATTTTTCTCAGGATCTCCGTTGAGAAATTCATTCATTTTGAGAGTCGCTGGATCTGATTGATTCATCTTGTCGTAAAGCTTAAAAATAAGTTTTCTCTGGATGCTGACATCCGGAGTAACAGTTCTGGCCTGTTCAATAAAATCTGCTAATGTCGCTTGAATGACTCTCTGATTGCTGAATGTTGAGATTTCCAACGGACCGGAAGCAGCTGCCACATGTCCAAGCTTGTCAACCTCGATAACATAAGGAATGTATTTTGATTTTGTGCTGTTATAGACACATCCGAAAACAGCTACCAGAGCAATGAGCAGCGAAAGACTTGTCATAACCTGCCAAAGCTTACGGGAAGCGACCTGGGCTGCAAGATAGTCGTTCCATGTTCTTCTTGTAGAGAGAAAGGGATTATCGGACTCGCCTTTTCTGCGACCGCCTGCCAAAAACGTTTCATTTCTTTCCTGGAGTTTGTTTTTATTCATTTTCAAAATTCTCATCGGTTAAATAATCTTCAAGATCGATACCACGGGATTTAAGCCATGAAACAGTCCAATAATCGCCGTATTCATGTTCCAGATTCTTGATGGTTGCTATTGATTCTTTGTCTGTTGCGCCGACAAAGGAAAGGGTCAACGGTCCCAGAGCCAGTTCAAACAGTCTTCTGCCGTTTTCAGAAACATAGTAGTACTGACGTTTAGGGATCATTTGGGAGATGATTTCAATCTGTCTTGAGTTAAGTCCCATACCCTTATAAAGCTCAATGTTGTTGTCTTCCCTGGCATAAACATTGGCCAGGAAGATTTTTGTCGCTGTGGATTCGGTGATAACATCCAAAATTCCGGAATTGGCAGCGTCGCTTAATGATTGTGTTGCCATTACCACAGCACAATTGGCTTTACGAAGAACCTTCAGCCATTCCCTGATTTTTTCTCTGAAAACAGGATTTCCGAGCATCAGCCAGGCTTCATCAAGGAAGATGACAGATGGCTCGCCTTTGAGGTTCTTTTCAATTCTTCTGAACAGATAGAGAAGAACAGGAAGGCAGTATTTAGGGCTGAGATTCATCAGGTCTTCTATTTCAAAGGTACAGAAATCACTGAATGTCAAACCGTCTTCAGAAGCGTCCAGCAGATGACCAAGCAAACCCTCAATGGTATAAGGTTTTAAAGTTTCCCTGATGTTTATGTCCTGAACGGTGTTTGTGAAATCTGTTAAGGTTTTTGCTCCGGTGTTATGCATTGATTCAATTGCCTGGGCGATAACATTTCTCTGGACAGGTGTTATTTTGATGTCATTCAGCAAGAGGATGTTTTCAATCCATTCTGAAGCCCAAGCCCTGTCTCCCTGAGTTTCAAGAAACGCCAGAGGGCAGAAATTGAGACTTGCATCATCGCCAGCCAGGGCAAAATGACAGCCTCCAACGGCTTTGGTTAACGGATACATTGATAAGCCTTTGTCAAAGGCGTAAATGTGCATTCCCTGATAACGTCTTAACTGAGCAGCCAAAGTTGCAAGTAATGTAGATTTTCCTGCGCCGGTGGGACCGAAAACGAAAGTATGTCCCAAATCTCTGACGTGAAGATTTAATCTGAAAGGGGAAGCTCCGTTTGTCAGACAGTACATCAGGGCAGGGGCGTTCTTTGGGTACATAGGGCAAGGACAATGTTCAAGTCCGGTCCAGATAGTATTGGTTGGAATCATGTCTGACAGATTGAGAGTATTCATGAGAGGCTGTCTCATGTTGTGGTAATGCCCCGGCAATGAATCTATGTATGCAGAAGTGGCATTTACAGTTTCCACACGCGCTGAGAAGCCAAGCTTCATGATCTGTCTTTGAATTTGCTGAACAGTCTGTTCCAGGTTTTCTCTGGATTTGTCGTAGACGAGAACTACTGAGGTGTAGAATCCGCTGGAAACGTAGCCACTTTTAACTTCATTGATAGCATCTTCACTGTCCTGCATCATAGCGAGTGCGTCAGAGTCGATTTTGCCCGAATTGGTGTTGAAGAGCTGATCGAAGAATCCTCTGATTTTCTGTCTCCATTTCTTTCGGTATTTGTCCATGATTGCAACGGCTTCAAATTCATCCATGAAGATGAACCTGGTATTCCAGCGGTACTCACAAGGCATATCAGAAAGAATATTCAGAATTCCCGGATAGCTGTCGTTAGGGAATCCTTCGATGTTAATTGCCTGGACAAAGGTATCGTCAATTTTTGGTGTAATTGCTGAAAAGAAATCATGACCGCCAATGATGCTGTCAAGGTACATCATCTGAGATGGAAGCTGAATCGGGTGCTGTTTTCCGGTAATTGAGAAATTCAGATGTTCCAGCAATTCATCATAAGTTACTTCATTTCCTTCAGAATCAAGCTTCTTGTAAGTCTTTAATCTTCTGAGTTTGAAGACAATACCGAGACGGAGTTCAAGCTTGCTGATTTCGTTTTTGAATTTTTCGACCAGCTTATTTGTTGATTCCTGCTGCTGTTCTTGAATGCTTCGGTTTTTCTGAGCATTTTTAATTTCATCGACAAACATTAAATCAGTGAGCTTCTGTTCTGCCAGAAGAGGAGGAACGAAAACTACTGTAATTATTGTTTTGGTCTTAAAAACGGTGTTTTGAGCATTGAAAAAAGCCCTTCGTTCATTATCAATGGCCTGACTGATTTCATCAGGAAAATTTGAATTATTTCTGTCAGAATAGGATGATGTTTGAGAACGAATGGAATCTACATAAAAGATCCAGTTTGAACCTAAGTCCTTAATGGCGTTGTTTATCTGACTGCTGAGATTATTGCGTTCTTCATCTGTAGTGGAATAAGTGTCCCCTGAAGAATATTCCCATGACGCGATTAAGGAACCGTCTTTACAGATTATGATGCCATCGTCAATATACGCTGCATAATTCAGCAAATCTGAAAAACCTTTACGTTTTTGACTGTTTCTTAAAAAATGCTTCCCATGTAGTACAAAAATTAAAAGATCAATAAAGAGAAGAATTGTAATAATTCCCACAATGGAAACTACTGTTACAATGATGCTGATATAATCCATTTATCATCCCTTGTATGTCATACCTGATTTTGTTAATACTGCTTTGTAGTTATTTTTGGGATTTGCGAGGATATGCGTATGCGGAGGAAAATATTTCTGCCGGAACGCAAATGATGCAAAAAAAACAGTTCGCATCAAATGATCTCTTTTTGCAATTCTTCTTGAAGGTATAAGCACCATGAACCAGAAGCAAATACCACAAACGGCTGACACAAGATTCTGACCAACGGCAATTGATGAAATTGTGATAAGAGCAGCCATCATTACTACTTCACGATCTCCTCCCATAAAGGTATTTGCTCTGTGCAAAGAGCGGTGGATAGGTATATTTCTAAGCATTAATTATTCCTTTAAAACTCTGCCTTGATAATACAAGACAGAGCCGTATAAATGATTTTTGAAAGACTAATTCTTTATAATCACAGTTGCTGAATCAGTGTTTAAATAAGCAGGAGAAGCATTCATAACCGCTTCCTGAGTAATCTCATAGCCGGAAGATCCGAATTTTTCGACAATTACGTTACCCATAATCAGAAGTGAACATACCAGTACCAGGTAAATTACAGATTTTAAAAATCCTGAAATCTCACCGCCGAAGATAAGAGCAGCGCCAGAACCGACAATACCGATAAGAGCAACTGCCTTGGCAACAGGTCCGGTCAAGGAATTAGAAAGATTAGTCAGCATGCTTTCATAGGGCATACCTGTTCCGGTTTCTTTAGCAACGGCTACTGATATGCCACATAAGGCAAAGACAGAAATGAAAAGTGATAGTTGTTTTAACATATGTTTTAACATTGAAATTTCCTTATTAAAGTTAACTAAGTTAAGAAAAATATTTAGCACATGCTAAATATGGGTAACAGTCATGTTTTATAAAATCCTTGTTAAATAGGTGTTCTCTGAATTGCTATATCCATTTACTTCAAGTATTTCTTTAATTTTTCGTCCAGTCTGAGTTCGAGCAATGCAGACAACGATATTGACAGCTTCGGCAATTAAAGGCTTTATTTCGGATGGAGCGTTTTTATTCATAGAAATGAGTGTTTCCAAACGATCAAGACCTGCTTTTGCATCGTTGGCGTGAAGTGTTGCTGAACCGCCAGGATGACCTGTATTCCAAGCCATCAGAAGATCAAGAGCTTCTGGTCCACGTACTTCGCCCACTAAGATGCGGTCTGGTCTCATTCTGAGAGTTGTCTTTAAGAGATCTGTCATGCTTACATCTATAGTTGTATGAAGCTGAACAGAATTCTTGGCAGTACACTGAATTTCTCCGGTATCTTCGATAATTACCGGACGTTCTTCAGGTCTTTGATGAACCATCTCTTCAATGATGGCGTTTACAAGAGTTGTTTTTCCGGAACCAGTTCCGCCAATAACTAGGATGTTGCGATGATTTGCGATTGAGTCTTCAATACAGGTCTTTTGGTGTTCAGTCATGATCCCGTTTTCAACGTACTGGTTAAGAGTAAATATGGATATGGCCTTTTTTCGTATAGTGAAACAAGGACCTGAAGTAACAGGTGAAATTAATCCGCTGAATCTTGATCCGTCAATTGGCAGCTCACACTCCAGAATTGGCTTAGAGGGAGTGAGTTCCTTATTGTGGTATGCAGAAATAGTTTCCATGAATGCCATTGCTCTGACCTTCTCGTAATAACCGACCATTACGGAAGGCTGTCCTAATTTTTCAACCCAAAGAGAACCGTCAGGATTGAGCATAATTTCCACTGTTCGTGGATCGTTAAGCGCAGTGAGCAGCTCTGTACTCATGTTTCTTTGCAGAAGTTCTATCGTTCGTGAATATTTTGTATCGTTCATTTTAATATTTTGATAAATAGCGGTTAATACCTGTATTATATTACATTATGTTGATAATGAAAGAAAATATTTAAAAAATATAGAAAATGAATTTTCAGTAAATTTCTAATGTACTGCCAGTGAACAGACATTGAATTTTTTTAGCATGCTAAAATCTGAAGAAGAAAAAGGGGATGACGCCAACGATGAATGTAATGGGCGAGATGACATAAAGTACAACTGTTTATGCTGTTACTTTATGATTTGAGGTGAAAGATGAAGAAAGATTGAATTGAGAAAAGCAGTAGACAGATGAATCACTTTGAAACAGAGTTATGCCATTTTTCGATTTGGAATGCTCTTGTTTTACTCACTATTGCGGTGATAACCACTTTGCCATTCTCCAATTCTTTTCTATGGCACTTGCCAGATTGAGAATCTGATTCTACAAAAAACAGGAACAAAGGAACGGACAAGATATCGGAAATTTTAGACATTAACTCAAGAGAAGGGTTGTATTTTCCTCGTAAAATGAGGTTTACAGTTGTTTTGGAAATATCTGCCTTTGCTGCTAACTCTGCCTGAGTTAATTTTTGCTGCGCTAAAAATTGTTTCAAGTTGTCAGAAAAGATTGTGTTGTAACTTATCATGATTGTTTTGTGTTAGAATATCGTGAAGTTTAAAATATATTTGTAGTCGTATTGAATTACAAAATGTCATTTCGATTATAGCAAATTAATTGTAAAAATCACGTTTCGGACAATAATAATGATTAGAGAATCGACATTATGTTCTTTTTCTGAATGGGAACGACCGACAGCTGATGAGATAATAGAAGCTTTGGATATGCTTGATTACACCACAGCTGAATGGGCAGAGCTGATGGGAGTTCAGCAAGCTACAATATCACGGTGGAGAACTGGAAAGGTTAAGATTCCTTATACGGAGTGGGCAACAATCTGCTACTTAACCGGCTTGGGTGATATTTGGGAAAAGGAAGACCGTATAGGCAAAATACAAAAAAAAGCTAATCGAGCCAGGGTTTACTTTATCCGCTACAACCAGAAGGCAAAGCAACGAGAAAATGAAGTTCTAGAAGAAAAAGTTTGAATAAGTTCAAACTTCTGTAGTGATGTGTAAAAAAGACTTGCCATTGTTCAGAAAAATGATATCATTTAGCTGTCCTCTTGATGAGCGACAGCAAATTTTGATTTTCAAGTATTAAGTAAAGCGGTTTCTAATTCATAGGGCGATACTGTTGGAGTTGAAAGGCGTTATTTTGAAGTAATCGCGAGCCGTAGGGTCAAAAGGGGAGTTCAGCAAAAACCCAACCTGCTATCCGCTACCTTTCTATTTTTTCTATTTTTCTGCACTGTAACCGTTCTTTAAACTGCACCTGACCGAATATCTTATCCTCGGTCATGCCGTAACCCGGTTCAAAAGAGCACAAAGTAAAGTTAGAAGAGTGGACATCCATTCCAATATATATTATCTTATTCATAACGACCTTCATTTAATGTTTGCGGTAAATCCGTATCTGTTTACAAACATCTACAGTTTACACGGTAAATCCACGTTTTTACATTCTTTCGTGGAGGTCGTTTCATATTGTCTGTCAGCGTAATCGTCAGGGGATAGCAGAGTGGAATTTAAAGTACGGCTGTTGTTTGTGCACTTTGACATTACAACCTCAGATCTGTCGTAAATGCATTTTTCCAGTTCCTGTTTAATTTTTTCGCACTGTTCCAGCATATGTCCGAGAGCATATTTTTTCTGAAAATCTGCGAAAGCGTAGACGGTAAATATACCGGCGGCCGTAAATGACGCCAGAAAAAAAGCTATGGTCAGGTATTTCCCTGATATTCTGTTCTGTAAACTGCCGTGGTTCATAGCTTCATGGTTTTTATAATGTCGAAAATCTGATGATAAATGTCGTGTGGTACATTATATCAAATCAGTAAAAGATTTATGTAATATAAGAAATAAGGAAATACATCTCAGTGACAGATAATAAAAAGCCTGAGATTGAACTCAGGCTTTCCGATACTTATCTGCTGATTGTTAATTCAGTCATTAAGCTCCGAAGAACTTTATTGTATAAACAACTAAAGCTGCAATTGACAGAACAGCGGCCAGACCATAGAGTACATAGTGATGTACACGAGTGGTGTGGATGCAGAGATCATGCAGACCGTGATAGATTCTGTGGAAACCGTGCCAGAAAGATGCTGAAACGATTACGAATAAAGCACCGGCACCCCACCAGGTCTTAACAATTGCTGCCAGCTTGAAGCAGTCAACACCGAAGCCCTGAAGAATCATGAGGGTTAAAATTGCAGGTAACGCGAAAGCGATAACCATACCACCAAAACCGAATAAACCCCAGTAAATCGGTTCATCTGAACGACGAGTAGTCATTATGGTTCTCCTTTAAACTAAAC
Source organism: Ruminobacter sp. RM87 (assembly GCF_000701925.1). NCBI lineage: Bacteria > Pseudomonadati > Pseudomonadota > Gammaproteobacteria > Aeromonadales > Succinivibrionaceae > Ruminobacter > Ruminobacter sp. RM87. The sequence continues at coordinate 39,230 of NZ_JNKD01000004.1, forward strand.
AGGTACATGCCAGAACGATTACTGCGAATGCAATCGCAGCACCAATCCATTCAGCTGTAACAATCAGTTTAGCTGGAATAAGCTTGGTGTCAGTTGGTTTCTTGGTCGCAAACGTACGAACTGCTTTAGGCATCAGATTGAACCAGGTAATGGTGTGGTACATTACAGAAGCTAAAGAAAGAATGTTTACGATAATAACCAGTGGATTCTTTAAGAAAGCTGTTACAGATTCTGCTGAGAGGCAGCTTAAAACTAAAAGTTCAAGTGCTACAACAACAGCTAAAACGGCAGTAGCTTCACGAATCATATAAGCGATATAGAAACCGCGATCAGTCCACCAGTTTGCCTTTACAGGACGAACGTATGGCTTACGATATGACTTTACATTGTTTTCCATTATTCTTCCTCACCTGGCTTGAACATCTTGATAACATAGTCGATAGCACTTGCCTTCTTTCCGAGCTGAATAGCTGAAGCAGGGTCTACGTGCTTTGGACATACCTGTGAACAGTAACCTACGAAAGTACAGCTCCAAACACCTTCATCAAGGCTTAACAGCTTCATACGTTCAGCAGCACCAGCATCACGGCTATCAATGTTGTAGCGGTAAGCAAGAGTTAAAGCAGCTGGTCCGATGAAGTTCTTGTTCAGCTTGTACTGAGGACATGCAGCGTAGCAGATACCGCAGTTGATACACTGAGCGAACTGAAGGTAGCTGGTCATCTGCTGTGGAGTCTGAATGTAACCTTCGGTTAATGGCTTGTTTTCATTTTCCTTTGAAGGAATGATGTAAGGCTTGATGCGTTCAAGCTTTTCAATGAAATCAGAAATATCAACAACGAGGTCGCGTTCGATAGGGAAGTTGGCTAAAGGTTCAATCTTCATTGACTTGCCGGCGTAATCTCTTAAGAAGGTCTTACAGGCGAGCTTTGGTACACCGTTAACCATCATACCGCAAGAACCGCAAACTGCCATACGGCAAGACCAGCGGAAGCTGAGTTCAGGTTCCAGGAAATCCTTGATGTAGTTAAGAGCTTCAAGTAAAGAGGTTTCCTTTCTGTAAGGAACTTCAAAATCCTGAAGGTATGGTTCTTTATCTGTTTCAGGACGATAGCGTGAAACAGAAATTTTCATGATCTGATTGTCTGACATTACTTAGCTGCCTCCTGTTGTCTCTTCTTTTCAGCATCTTCAGCAGCTGCGCCGTATACACGTTCAGCAGGCTTAAAGCGGGTGATCTTAACATCGCTGTAGCTGATGGTTGGAACGTCGTCGCCATTCTTGAATGCAAGAGTGTGCTTTAAGAAGTTCACGTCATCACGCTTCTTGTATGCGCCGTCCGGACCGTCAAGACGCTGGTGAGAACCGCGGGATTCCTTACGGTTGATAGCAGAGTTAGCCATACATTCTGCAACGTCAAGAGTATAGCCGAGTTCGATGGCATTAAGGAATTCAGTGTTGAATACGCGACCTGAAGTATCCTTGATCTTGATGTTCTTGTAGCGCTTCTGCAGAGCCTTGAGGGTGTCGATGGTCTTCTGCATTGATTCTGCTTCACGGTAAATACCAACACCTTCTTCCATGGAATCGCCCATTTCATGACGAATCTTAGAGCAGCTTTCAGTACCGGTACTGTTTTCAAACAGCTTGGTAGCCTTGAGAACAACTTCTTCAGCCTGCTTGGTGAGGAATTCTTCATTGCCGAACTGTACTGACTTGGCGTACTTGGCAGCTTCAATACCGGCAACCTTACCGAATACGATGGTTTCAACAAGAGAGTTAGAACCGAGACGGTTAGCACCGTGAATACCAACAGAAGCACATTCACCGGCTGCATATAAACCAGGCTTGCGGGTTGCAGTCTTGCCGTCGGTTTCAATACCACCCATGGTGTAGTGAACTACTGGACGAATTGGTACTGGAGATTCTGCTGGGTCAACACCGGCATAAGCCATAGCTAATTCACAGATCAGAGGGAGACGTTCATGGAGATAATCCTTACCAAGATGTCTTAAGTCAAGGTGAACTGCATCGCCTAACGGAGTCTTGATGGTTCTGCCCTTCTTCTGTTCGTTCCAGAAAGCCTGTGAAACACGGTCACGCGGACCAAGTTCCATGTACTTGTTCTTTGGATGTCCTACAGGAGTTTCAGGGCCGAGACCGTAGTCCTGGAGGTAACGGTAGCCGTCCTTGTTAACAAGGATACCGCCTTCACCACGACAGCCTTCGGTCATTAATACACCGCAACCGAGCAGACCGGTAGGGTGGTACTGAACGAATTCCATGTCGCGTAAAGGTACGCCGTGGCGGTAGGCGAGAGCTATACCGTCGCCGGTTACGATACCGCCGTTGGTGTTGAAGCTGTATGCACGGCCGGCACCACCGGTAGCAAGAATAACAGACTTGGCAATAATGGTACGGCATACACCGTTCTGGATATCGTAGGTTACAACCCCCTTGATCTGACCGTCTTCTTCAAGAAGGTCGAGAACGAAGTGTTCGTCGAAACGCTGAATTGAAGGGTACTTGATTGAAGTCTGGAATAAGGTGTGGAGCATGTGGAAGCCTGATTTATCTGCGGCAAACCAGGTACGTGGTACTTTCATACCACCGAAACGACGTACGTTAACTTCGCCGTTAGGTTTTCTACTCCAAGGACAACCCCAGTGTTCGAGCTGGAACAGTTCTTCAGTGGTGTGAGCTACGAAGTAGTCAACAACATCCTGTTCGCACAACCAGTCACCACCGGCAACAGTGTCTTCAAAATGCTTTTCAAGGGTATCGTCTTCACCAATTACACCTGCAGCACCACCTTCTGCGGCCACGGTGTGGCTGCGCATTGGGTATACCTTGGAAATCAGTGCAATCTTAGTGGTTGGATCCTGTTCTGCAACAGCAATAGCTGCTCTGAGACCAGTACCACCTGCACCAACTATGGCGACGTCGGTCTTAATAATCTCCACGTTATTCTCCTAAAAAGGTACAAAAATAAAAAGTTAAAAGGTTAAAAAATAAGACAGCCGTTTATGACTGACATGCTGTTCGCTATTTTACCAAAAATCAGCTAAAAATTCTCACTTTTTTTGCAGTAAATTTCGTGTGTGAACGGAGACTGTGTGTATGATTTTTTTATGAATGGCTTATGTTTTTATCAATAGATGACTATATTGAGAGACTGATTTCAGGTAATGCCTGTGATTTGAGACGGTGATACTGAGAAAAGATGACTGAAGATGAAGGTTGTCAGGTACTCATCAAAGGACGGAATATAAGAGCCGGAAAATGATATTCCGGCTCTTTTTCTGATTAGTTAGAGGTGCTGTCCGCCAGCGGTTCACCTAATTTGACTGGTTTGCCGGATTCGAGTCCGTCAACGAAAGATATCGCATCCTGACCGAACAGAAGAATTACTGTTGAACCAAGGTAGAATTTCCCCATCTTTTCTCCCTTTTTAAGAGATATATCCTTGTCTGAATAATCCCATACAGTAACCTGTTTCAGTTTGTTCGGTGACACTTCTCCGTGCCATTCAGTTGAAATGCTGCCCACTATTGTTGCTCCGACCAGAACCATGGCCATAGGTCCTGCCGGTGTGTCAAACAGGCATACCGCTCTTTCATTTTTGGTGAAAAGTTCACTGATGGTTTTTACGTAGGTCGGGTTGACGCTGTAATATTTGCCGGGAACGAAAAGCATCTTTTTCAGAGTGCCGTCTATCGGCATGTGAATGCAGTGATAGTTTGCAGGGGAAAGGTAGATGCAGATGAATTTACCGTCCTTGAATACGGCTGCGTCTTCATCGTTACCGCCCACCAGCACTCTGAAACTGTAGTCCTGGCCCTTGGCTGCCACAATTCTTCCCTGTGTTATGTCGCCGAATTCCGCTATTGTTCCGTCCACAGGCATGCAAAGTCTGTTTTCTTCAGGGCATATAGGTCTGGCACCGTCTTTCAGATCTCTGGTAAAGAATTCGTTGAATGTCTTGTAATCCTCAGGTTTTTCCTTCTGAGCTTCACTCATGTCAATGCCGTATTTACTGATGAACTTGGTGATTGCCCAGGTAGTGAGGCTGCCCAGTTCATTGCGTGCCAATACGCCGGCTAATCTCGTAAGCAGGTATTTTGGCGTCATGCGGTGGATGATTGTCTTTACTGATTCGTTCATATCGGTTATTTCCTTGTTTTCTTGCCCGGAGAACTGAAACTTGTCGGGGCATTCTGCTGCATGGATTCAATTATACGGTGATAGTTGTTAAAGCGGAACTGAGCAATTTCGGAATTTTTCACTGCTTCAACAACTGCGCAACCGGGATCGTTCAGATGTTTACAGTCTCTGAACTTGCAGTAGGGGGTATGCTCAAGAAATTCGGGATATCCCTTGATTACTTCTTCAGGAGTCAAATGCCAGAGACCGAATTCTCTTATCCCCGGAGAGTCGATAATGGTCGTGTGATCCGGAAGATGATACAGTCTTGAGCTGGTGGTGGTATGCTGTCCCAGACCGGAAATATCCGAAACTCTGTTGGTTGAAGCGTTTGCTTCAGGGATGATTCGGTTGATGATGGATGACTTGCCTACGCCTGACTGTCCGACAAGAATCGTGGTTTCTCCCCTGATGATTTCTTTTAATTCATCAATTCCTTCGCCGTTTTCAGTACTTACCCAGAGTGCTTTATAGCCTATCTTCTCATAGGTTTTCAGAATATCTGAGATTTCGTTTCTTTCATTTTCAGAAAAAAGGTCACTCTTATTTATAATCAGTACAGGCTGAACGTTGCAGTGAATACAGGCAATGAGGTACCTGTCTATGATGTTGGTGGAAAACTCAGGTTCCCTTGTGCTTACTATAAGAATTCTGGTTATATTGGCGGCAACAGGTTTAACACCGTCATAATAATCAGGACGGCTGAGAAGACTTGTTCTTGGTTTAAGTACTTCGATGAGACCGTTCTGTTCGGTTTCATTCTTGATGTTTGCCCTGAACAGAACCCTGTCACCTGTGGTGAGACCTTCAATTGTTCTTCTGATATAGCATCTGTGAACGGATAAATCAGCATCGTTTTCCACATCAGCCTGTTTACCGTATCTGCTGATTACAGTACCTTCGGTCAGAGGCCCCAGAGATGAATCATCGGGTAAAAGTTCTTCTGTGTTTTTCAGCAGACGTTCATGTCGGGCCTTAATATTGCGTGCCTGTCTGGTGGTAATTTTGTTTTTTGCCATTAATTATGGTGAATCCTATATCTGAAAATTATTTTTATTTCGTATGCCAATATTTTACTTCATTTTTGATGTTTAACGAAAATATTGAACAAAAGATAGGATGTGTTCGGGATAAATCGTTGTCGAGATGCTTTGTCTCGCATGAAGTATCTATGGTATGAGATGAAAAATCTCCGTATTTTCCGTAATAGGCCTGGGATTGTAAAAATTTGATTTAATTTTAATCAGGTGTGGTTAAAAAATATAAAATTCAAAGAAAATTTTGATTATTTGGAAAAAAATTGTTGCAAGAGTCTGAAATACAGGTATAATGCACCTGTTTTTTCAGCGGGAATAACTCAGTTGGTAGAGTGCAACCTTGCCAAGGTTGATGTCGCGAGTTCGAGCCTCGTTTCCCGCTCCAGAAACTTCAGATAAACTTGTTATCGTTTTGATGCGGGAATAACTCAGTTGGTAGAGTGCAACCTTGCCAAGGTTGATGTCGCGAGTTCGAGCCTCGTTTCCCGCTCCAAATTTTTTCAGATAACCAATCTTGTTTCAGATTCTTCTGTTTTATTTGTTTTCTGTTGTTGGGTTCGAGCATTATGGCTGCAAAGGTATTCAGATTTAAATCTTTTTCCATCACGCGTGAAAAGGCGGGAATGAAGTTAAGTACCGATGCAGTGCTTCTGGGGGCATGGACAGCAGATTTGCTTAAAGATAAAAAATTTTCCGCTATCCTTGACATTGGCACGGGAACCGGAATTCTGGCCCTCATCATGGCTCAGAATTTTACGAATGCTAAGGTTGATGCTGTTGATATCGATGACGGAGCAATTCATGATGCCAGCCTGAATTTTTCCGCAAGCCCCTATAAAGACAGATTAACTCTGATAAAAGAGGATATATCAACTTTTGGTCTCGAAAACAGCTACGGTAATTGCCGTAACGACAACAGAGTTTATGAACTCATTATCTGTAATCCTCCATATTTTGATTTCAGTGCTGAACTTGCCGATGATTCAAGAAAAAATGCCAGGTGTAATGTCAGTCTGTCTGCAGATGCGTTGTTTTCCTCTATAGCCAGATTAATGGCGGATGACGGCAGAGCCTGCATAATAATTCCGGTCGAGCAGGAAAAATCATATTTAACCGTTGCTCAAAAATGCGGTTTGATCGCTGCTGACAGAGTAATGGTCAGATCAAAAAAGGATAAGGAGCCTTATGTCATTCTGCTTGGTTTTGTAAAATCAGGTAAGCTGCCTGTATTGGGTAATCAGGATGCAGATGAGACAGATAATGAAAATCATTCTGTTTCTGTTGGAGAAATGAACAGTATTCATGAGTGTTATCTGCATGAAGATGATGGCTCCAGAAGTGTTTTTTTCAGCAGGATTACCGCTAATCTTTATCTTTTCAGCACATGACATGTTTTGAATCTGCAAAAAATCGAAATATCTTGTTAAGGTTCTTGATTGAATTTATTATGGCTTCGGTGTCAGATATAGGTATGCATGCGGAATAACAGAGAAAACGGCCTGTATGTTTAACATGGCAGGCGGTTGTAATGTGTCCCTCATTTTATTTGCATTTGAATTGGAGAATAAACAGTGAGAGGCGGAGATTTGAATGACGGTTACAATAGAGATTATCGCAACAACGAAAATCGTGTTGAGAGAAACGGTCAGCAGGAGTATTCCAATCCTTTTCCCTGTGAAGAGAATAATTTAAGAAATGTTGAAAGATTTGGATTTCAGCCGAGCGGAAGAGAAAAGGCGTCAATTCGTGTTGAAGCCCAGAACTGTTCTGTTTTCATGCATATGGGGCTTTGGTCAAATGTTGCAAGTGTAATTCTTGCAATGCTTGATGCAACAACAGTACTCGGCATTTTATCTCTGGTGTTTACTTTGATCGGACTTTCAAAAGTAAAAAAATTTTTTACCAGAGTCAATTCTGAGGAAAACAGAAAATTTGCAGCCGGTACAGCCTACACATACTGGGCCTCAATAGGAGTGCAGGTAATTATGATTATTCTGATGATGAAAGGCTTTATTAGTTCTCTCGATCATTCGTCTGATAGTGAGGATGGTGATGTCTATGATTTTGTTTTCCAAGGATTAAGCGGACTGGAAATTGGAGTGATGTTATTATGCACTGTGGCTGTTATTTTAATCAGTTTATACATGCTGTACGCCTGGTTGAGATTGCATAAGGCATTGAAGGCATACTATTAAAAGGTTTGAAAGTATATAAAAATTATATTGCAGGGAGGCTGGACACAGCCTCCCTGTTTTTTTTTTAATGTTTTCAATAATTACAGTGGTTTTTTGCGGTATGCCCTGAGTTCTAAAAAACATTTTTTGATTTTTGTTTATTTTTGTATAGAATATAAAACTTTTTAATAAAAAGTGTGCGTTAACTGATTATTGTTTGGTTAACAGCAGAAAAAGAAATATAAATTTTTACCATGGATTCCTTCTATGAGGATTGATGAACCGCAGGTATGAACAGGAACAGGTAATTATTTAAATAAAGGAGAGAATGCTGTATGTACAATAATGATTATCATAACAAAAGAAGTAAAAGTGTTACTGTATCTGCACAGGTAAATCATGATGTGGAGAATGTGAAATCATGGATGATGGGAGGTCTGATTATTACATTGGCCACATACCTTGTTTCATTTCTGGGGATATTTGCCGTGGTGGTAAACTTTATGGCAATGGTAAAAGTAAAAAAAATGCTTGATGATATAAGAGCACCTGAGTTCCTGAGACTGCTTTCATTCAGCTCCATAGTTGCCAATATAGTTCTTCAGGTGTTCGGTTTATTCATGGGGATGTTTTTATTTAAAATTGCGGTAAGAATAGGAATGGAACCGTTTGATATGATGTTCAGTACTTATGAACTTATCAACAGGGCCTTATCCAATCTTTCTTCTATTGAAACAGTAATTATCAGCGGACTTCTTGTAGTCACTTTGGGTATACAGGGATTTCTTCTTTTTGTCTGGATAAAGTTATTTTCTTTTTTTAAAAATACTTTTTAAATATAAGTGACAAAATGAGGCTTTGCGTGGTATACCCTGATGTAAAGACTTCTTTCAGAGTCGTGTCCTTTGAGTAAAGTACACGACTTCGTTTTTTACAGGTGAAGATAAAATTCTGAAGTTTTGGTTTTTATAGACGGAAAACGTTCGTTTTCACAGTAATATAATTATTCAGTATTTCAAAAATACGTTTATGTTATTATGTATTATGAATGTTCTAAGGAATGTTCTGATATGTTTTTTATATAATAACATAATTGTCTGTTGTGCCCTTTGTTGTTAAGGTCTGAATTCAATTAACATATTAAGGAGAAAATGAATGATATATGATTACGTTATCACCACCGGCAAGGGTGATAAGCTGAATCTCAATGATTATCGCGGCAGGGTGATTATGATTGTAAATACCGCCACAGGATGCGGTTTCACCCCTCAGTATGAGCCTATTGAACAGCTTTACAGAAATTATCATGAGAAGGGACTTGAGATCCTTGATATCCCGTGTAATCAGTTCGGTGGTCAGGCACCGGGGACTGATGATGAAATACATGAATTCTGTACTCTGCATTTCAATACAACCTTTCCTCAGATGAAAAAAGCCGATGTCAACGGACCTGATGAGCTTCCTCTGTATACCTATCTTAAGTCCCAGAAGGGATTTGCCGGTTTTGATGAACACAAACTGAAACCTCTTCTTGAAAAAATGCTGGCTGAAGCAGATCCGGAATGGGATAAAAAATCGGATATTAAGTGGAATTTCACCAAATTCGTAATAGACCGAAATGGTCAGGTTGTCGCCCGTTTTGAACCTACGGCCGACATGAGTGACGTGGAAGATTTTATCAGGTCACTTATTTAACGTGTGAATCATTATCCTGTTCTGTTTCGAAGGACGGAACAGGATTCTCTCATGTAATTTAAGTTCTCCGGTCTCGGAATTTTTACGATTGTGCATACGTAAAAATGAGATCTCTAACATATATTTGTAAATTTAAAAGAGTATGTCATTGAAAAAACGCAAGGCATAACATATTTAAAATATAGCATTCAGATTTTTTTTAACTTGGGCATTGGCAGAGAGAATCCATTTATATAGTGTGCAGTAGCCCATTACTGACGAATTATGCTAAGACAAACAGCATGTATTACTGTAAAATACAGAACCATATGTGTAAAAAACGTTTGTATACGGATGAATTATAAAAATAACTGGTTAGAATAATGTTTCAGACAATACTTACAAAAATTTTTGGCAGCAGCAATGATCGTATAGTTAAGCAATTAAATAAGGTTGTTGTTAAGATTAACGGTTTAGAACCTCAGTTCAAACAGCTTAAGGATGAGGATTTCAAAACCTATACAGAGAATTATAAAAAGCGCGTGGCTGAAGGTTTAAAGCTTGAAGCTGACGGAAAGAAACAGTACGGCAGCACTCTTGATGAGATTCTTCCTGAGGCTTTTGCTCTGGTAAGAGAAGCTTCAAAACGTGTTCTCGGACTCAGACCTTTTGATGTTCAGCTGATGGGCGGTATGGTTCTCAATGAAAACCAGATTGCTGAAATGAAGACCGGTGAAGGTAAGACTCTGACTGCACTTCTTCCTGCATATCTCAATGCACTTACTGGTAAAGGCGTTCATGTTGTTACCGTAAATGATTATCTTGCCAAGCGTGACAGTGACTGGTGTCGTCCTCTTTTTGAGTTCTTCGGAATGACCGTGGGATGTAACATTCCGGGAATGGATGCGGAAGCAAAGCGTGCCGCATATGCCTGTGACGTAACATACGGTACCAACAATGAATTCGGTTTCGACTACCTCAGAGATAACATGGCTTATATTCCTGAACAGCGTGTTCAGCGACCATTGTTCTATGCTCTGGTGGACGAAGTGGACTCAGTGCTCATCGATGAGGCTCGTACTCCTCTTATTATTTCCGGTGCTGCAGAAGACAGTTCCGATCTTTATGTGGCTGTGAACAAGATTATTCCAGAACTTGTAGAACAGGAAAAGGAAGATTCTGACGATTACCACGGCAATGGTGACTATACACGTGATCTCAAGAACAAGCAGGCTTATCTTACTGAAAACGGTCAGATTCATGTTGAGGAACTGCTTCAGAAGGCAGGTATTCTTCCTGAAAACCAGACACTGTATTCAAGTGCAAGTATTACCCTGCTGCACCACGTGATGGCTGCACTGCGTGCTCACGTGCTTTTTGAAAAGGATGTGGATTATATCGTTAAAGACGGTGAAGTAATCATTGTTGACGAACACACTGGCCGTACCATGATCGGCCGCAGATGGAGTGACGGTCTTCATCAGGCAGTTGAAGCCAAGGAAGGTGTGGAAATTCATCATGAAAACCAGACTCTTGCTTCCATTACATTCCAGAATTACTTCCGTATGTACGAAAAGCTTGCAGGTATGACCGGTACCGCAGATACCGAAGCATACGAATTCCAGCAGATTTATAACTTAAGAACAGTTGTGCTTCCTACAAACAAGCCGATGATTCGTGAAGATCTGATTGACCTTATCTACGGTTCTGAAGAAGAAAAGTTTGAAGCTGTTGTGAAGGATATCAAGTCTGAAATCGGTAAAGGCCGTCCGGTTCTTGTAGGTACAATTTCAATTGAAAATTCCGAAAAGCTGTCTCAGTATCTGACCAAGCTCGATATCAAGCATCAGGTTCTTAACGCCAAGTTCCATGCACAGGAAGCTCAGATTGTTGCTCAGGCAGGTCGTCCTGGTACAGTAACCATAGCAACCAACATGGCAGGTCGTGGTACTGATATCGTACTCGGCGGTTCTCTTGATGCGGACCTTGCCGCTCTCACCGATCCAACTCCTGAACAGATTCAGCAGGTTAAGGATGAATGGAAGAAGCGTCACGATGCTGTTGTAGCTGCTGGCGGTCTCCATATCATCGGTACAGAACGTCATGAATCACGCCGTATAGATAATCAGCTCCGTGGTCGTTCAGGCAGACAGGGTGACCCAGGTTCTTCCCGTTTCTATCTTTCTCTCGATGATGATCTGCTGAGAAGATTCGGTTCAGACAGAATCAAGACCGTTATGAAGCATCTCGGGATGGAACGCGGTGAGCCTATTGGTCACAAGCTTGTGTCCAGAGCGATTGAAAATGCACAGCGTAAGGTTGAAACCAGAAACTTTGACCTGCGTAAGAGCCTTCTTGAATTCGACGATGTAGCAAATGAACAGCGTAAGGTAATTTACGAATTACGTAATTCCCTGCTCGACGGCAAGGTTGATCAGGGTAATATCGACATGATTCGTTCAGATGTTTACAACTCTGTTATCAATGAATTCATCAGTCCTAATTCTTTAATTGAAACCTGGAATGTTCCTGGCCTTACTGAAAAGCTCAAGAATGAATTTGCCCTGGATTTACCTATTCAGAGCTGGATTGATAATGATGAGAAGCTGATTGAGGAAAACATCCGTTCAAAGATCGTTGATGAGGCAAAGGATGTATTTGAAGCGAAGAAGCTGCTTATCGGAGAGGAAAGAGCCGGTCAGCTGATTCGCAACATTATGCTGCAGTCTCTTGATACTCTCTGGAAGGAACACCTTGCTTCAATGGATTATCTCCGTCAGGGTATCGGTTTAAGAGGTTACGCACAGCGTAATCCTAAGCAGGAATACAAGCTTGAATCCTATCGTATGTTCACTGAGATGATGGAGAACTTCAAGTATCAGGTAATCAGAATTCTCAGCTGCATCCAGATTAAGGTTCAGGAAATTGATGAAATGGAACAGAAGCGTCAGGAACTGGCTGATGAAGCTGAAAAGAAGTTTAATGACGAAGCTGAATCCAAGGCCAAGGAAATCGAAAAGATGAATGCGGCTTTCTCAGATCCTGACCACAAGGTGGGGCGCAATGATCCTTGTCCTTGCGGAAGCGGAAAGAAGTATAAGAACTGTCACGGACGTCTGGTTTAATTCTGGAATGAATCGTGAATAATCTGAACCCGTTATTGATCACTGGATTGATAACGGGTTTTTACTATCATGATGAATTCAGTCCGTTAATCAGAGATAAATTAAGCAAAAAAACACTGGTGCAGAAAACATAGTATAATAGCCGTAATTTGTTATCGGCTCATTGAAAAACGTTTATTGTCAGCCAGGGAATAACACATCCTGCGTCAGTTTTAACGTAATTTAAAATCAGATTTTGAAAGAAGGTTATTATGGCTTTTGAAAACTTGTCAAAAATGGATCCTTATATTTTACTGTCCATAGTAAACATGAAACTTCGCGATTTTGATGATCATGATCTGGACAGCTTCTGTGCCACATACGAAATTAACAGGGAAGAACTCGAGAAGAAACTGAAAGATGCCGGTTTCGAGTACGATCCCGAGACCAACCAGTTCAAATAGAATTCACTTTGAATTACCGGCTACTCCGTTCAGATTAAATAAGAATAATCCCCTGATTGCCACAGTTTAAATTATGTTATTAATTCATCTTCTTCCGTTTAATCGCGATAATTATCCATGGTGTGTGGATATAATTTCCGTAAATCCAGAAAATGCTGAGATTCTTTCTCAGAGCAGAATTGTGGTAACGCCTCCTGCAGGCATATGCCCGTCCCCGACGTATGCTGTTTCATTCGACTGCGACTGCATTGAAGCCGTAAGGAATACCGGACTGAATCCGGCGGCAGCTGCAGAAAGACTTGCAATGATTATAAAGAATCACGAACGTCTGGTTTTTTCCGGAAAAAGAGCCTATCTGATGTTCAGGGAACTTCTGTGTAATCTGCAGATGAGAAACGTGCTGAAAAACAAAAGAATAACTTCATTTAAAAGTATTGTTCATGCCGCGGTTTCACTGAAGGGACTTTATTATCCACAGGCATGGAATAATATAAAGAAGCTCGGAGCTGAAACGGAAAACACCGATAACAGATACATTAGAAGCATGTATGCTGTTTTTAAGGATCTGTATATTAAGGCTCCAAAGCTTCTCAGTTATTTTGTCAATAAATCCCTTGTTCTGGATACGGCTGAATCATCCGGAAAAATTATACTGGGTATAGGTGAGGATTCTTTTTTTATTTTTACACCGGTAATGGTGACATCCGAATATGTACTCGGAATCAGTATAGTAAAGGAGATAAAACCTCTGGTACTTCCTGTTAACGGAGCTGTCTGTTATACGGTAAGTTCGGCAATAAATACGTCCATTGCCAGAGAACTCGAAACTGATTTCGAGCAGATAAAGAAGCTTCATGCGGAATCTTCTGCGTATTTAAGAACCGATTCGGCAGAATACCTCATGCTTATGGATAACCTTGAAAGCAGTATTAAAAATGAATCTGAGGATGTTCTTGCTTCAGATGAATACAGAAGTACTGAATCAATGTTTGCAGAACTGTCTGAGTGGTTCGAGAAGGACCGGGATGTTCTGTCTGCAGATGAAGTATGTGCACATATTGCCAGAGCCTCAGGCAGACTTCGCACCGCCATGATGGATTACCTCTATTCAGAGGATTATCCTCTGCCACTGGGATATGATGAGGTATACAGAGACATTGTCTCGGCAAGAATCAGCAACGCAAGAGACAATATGGTCGCTGAACTTGAATATGCAACGGCTCAGGCTGAAAAGAACAGTAATCAGCAGAGTCTTCAGAGACTGGCGAATCTGTACAGGTATCTGTCTGAGTAATAAAAGGCTTTGAATTTGAATAACAGCCTGTTTTAAATTACCGGTTCAAAAAGCTTAAAACTCTTTTTGGCGTCTTCAAATGCTTCGGTAAGCATTTCAAAAGCAGAAGGGTGATAGAAGTTGTATCCTATCAGGTCGTCAAGAGTCTGCCGATTGAACAGCGCACTGTAAATAAACTGAGACATCTGCTGTGCATAGGGAGCGCATATTTCAGCTCCTAGCAGCATTTGTGTTTCCCTGTCAAAATACACGTGAACAAGTCCGTGTTTGTATCCTTTGATGACTGAAGTGGTATTGTTTGCGGTTGAGCTTTCACCGAGAATGAACTTGTGTCCGCATCTTGCTCTCTGTTTAACTTCTTCAAATGACAGTCCGGTTACGGTTATTTCCGGATCGGTAAAGGTAATGTCCTGATGAGGCATGTCGCATGTCTGGGGTATACGCGGGTATGTGGCGGCATTGCTCCCGGCTATTTTTCCCTGGTATAAAGCCTTCTGCAGATTGTTCCTTGTTGATGTGGTGTCTCCGGCTATGAATATATGGGGAACGCTGGTCTGAAGTGTTTTTTCATTGCAGTAGGCACAGTTCATCGAATCAAGCTGTATTCCAGCTGTTTCAAGCTGCAGTCCGTCAAGATTCGGTATTCGCCCTGTTGCGCAGAGTACACAGTCAACCTTCAGGTAACATTCGTGTTCGCTTTCATCAAGATAATATATAACAACGGAATCGTTGTTCTGCTCTATGGTTGTGAAATGTCCGTAAGGTACGATGAATACTCTTTCTCTGATGGCATTGAGAGCTGCTGATGCAACCTTGGGGTCTGTCAGGTGGCCTATTTCTCCCATGCCGAATATAGCCGTTTTAACGTTTAGTCTGGTTAGGTATTCCCCAAGTTCCAGTCCTATGCTTCCTGTACCGAATATGGCAATGCTCTTAGGCAGTTCCTTCAGTTCAAAAAGTTCATCGCTGGTTATTATCTTGTTTCCGATTTTTTTCAGATTGGCGGGAACGTAGGGTTTTGATCCTGTTGCAATAACAAAACTTCTGGCGGAAATGGTGGTGTCAGTTCCTTCAATGGCAACGGTGTAAGGGTCAACAAAGAAGGCTTTCCCCATAATACGGCAGTCCTCGGGAATGGTATAGAATTCCTTGATGTACTGATCAAGAAAAGCTCTTTTCTCATTTCGTACGGTATTGAGAATGTCACTTCTGTCCAGATGCTTGTCCGGTGATTTTCCGTAAAGTGTCATGGTAAGCATCGGAGTGCTGTTGGCTGAATACTGTCTGCCCATTTCATGAAGAAGCTGAGAAGGTACACATCCTGAATTTATTGAGGTGGGGCCTAAAGGACCCTGTTCGATAATGATTGTGTCCGCGTTATTTTCAACAGCCGCCTTGTAGGCCTGCATTCCAGCAGTGCCGGCACCGATAATAACAGTGTCAACAGAGATGTGTCTCATGGTTATTCCCTCAGCTTTTTGTTCTCAATTATACTGAGATTGCAGGCTCCGAGACAATGATTTTAAGTATAAAGAGTGTTGTTCGTTGATGTTAACTATTAATTTGTTAGAATAGGCTCGCATTCGTCAGAGTTATATATTACTGATGAGTGGCATATGACAGTTGACAGATGACAGGGTGGAATGATGGATTTTGCAAAATTATTGAAATATGAATGTCTGGTGTTTGATCTTGACGGTACACTGGTGGATTCCATGCCTTTTCATTACGGAGCCTGGGTCAAGGCCGTGGCTCCTTTCGGTTTTGTGCCAGACAGGGAATGGATGTACAGACACGGCGGGGTTCCAAGTCATAAGATTGCCAGAATCCTGATTGATGAACATCATCTGCCGTTTGATGATCCCCATGAACTTGCAGCAATCAAGACCCGCAACTATCTTGAAAACATCAGAAACGTGGAAGTATATCCCGTGATGCTGGAGCTTCTGAATTTTGCCAGAGAGCATAACATTCCCATGGGAATAGGGACGGGGACGCTGCGTTCCAATGTTGAATATATCGTGAATCACACCATTCTGAAAGATTATATAAAAGTTATTGTTTCTGCTGATGACGTAAAAAATCACAAGCCTCATCCAGATACATTTCTGAAGGTTGCCGAAGCTTTCGGGGCTGATCCTCATAAAAGTGCGGTTTTTGAGGATTCATATTTCGGATATGAGGCTGCGATTAACGGTGGATTCGATCTCATAAAGGTGATAAACGGTATCCCCGAATTTCAGTAAGTGCGGTGTGTTCTGCAAATGACAGGGCAGGGCGCCGTAGAACAAGAAAACCCGAACTTCAGGTTCGGGTTTTAAAATCCGGCCGCATCGGACGACCGGAAAAGAATCTAACAGACATCAGATTAGTTCTGGTTCTGATAATTTCTCTGAGGTCTGTGATTATTCTGTCTGAAGTTGTTTCTGTGAGCCGGCTTTTCGGCACTGCCTGCAATGGTGATGGTGGAAATCTTAGCCTTGTAGATAAGCTGCTGATTTCCGCTGGCATCGGTTAAAGCCATGCTGTACTGATCGTGTCCGCTGATAACACCTTCAAGCTTTATGCCACTGACTAAAAAAACTGATACGGTCTGCTTTGTTTCCATAAGCCAGTTAAGAGCGGTATTCTGTCCGTTGCCTAATGAAAAAGCCTGTTCAAGTGTCTTGTAGTTAAGTTTTTCTGTATTCTCGGAATTCTGAGTGTCAATCTGATTATCTGTCATTGGATTCTCGTAATTATTATATTTTCATGAAGAAATGTTCATAGTTCTATGTGTTTAAGATTTTATACCAAATTTACATTTAAACAATAAAAAACATGAACAATATGCACAAAATCAAATATGCATTGTGTTTTTGATTTGGTTTGAGCTTTTTTGATGTGTAATAGAATGGTGCCCAGAGGCGGAATCGAACCACCGACACGGGGATTTTCAATCCCCTGCTCTACCGACTGAGCTATCTGGGCATTAGAGTCGTTAGAAAGATAACTGATGGTGCCGGCTAACGGAATCGAACTGTTGACCTACTGATTACAAGTCAGTTGCTCTACCTACTGAGCTAAGCCGGCACATTTGCCTGGTGCCCAGAGGCGGAATCGAACCACCGACACGGGGATTTTCAATCCCCTGCTCTACCGACTGAGCTATCTGGGCAACAGGGGCTATTTTACAGAATGATTTTTTTAAGTCAAATATTTTTTGTGTTTTTTTGTGATTTTACGGCTGTTTGTATAAATATTACCCTAAATATGTGTAATGTGTCGTTATTTTAGCCTTTTCTCTACTTTGGGACAGGTGTGTGCCTGCAGTTTACCGTAAACCGTCTCTGATTAATGTGTTACTGAACAGGCAGATAAAAGTCAGGTGTATGGATATGTCCGGTGAGGCAGGATGAGGTAATAGGAAATGGATACGTCAGGAAAACATGAATTCAGAATATCTTATATATTAATCGGGGTCAGCTGAGGATATGAAAATGATATTTCTTATTTCATACCAGAAATATAGTGAATTAACCTTTTTTGATTAAAAAAACGGGATTTTTCTGAAAATAAATGATGTTACGCAAAAAAAATTTTAATGGATAAAATTTGCTAAACGCCTTGATAATCAATGGATTGCAGTGATTTTTTTTAGAATGATGAAAAATTTTTGAAAAAAATTATATAATTCCTATTGCATTACTATGTAATATTCTGTATAGTATGACTAAACCTATTGGTTGAGTAGGAAATAAGGGGGTAATAAACAAAACAATAAAAAACTCCTGCACAACACGAAAGGTTTACGGATAAAGGAAGTCCGGAATGATTTAAAGTGGAAGTTTTTCTGCACGTTAATTCAAATAAGATAGTCATAAATAAACATAATAAACAAAAAAGACATTCTGGCTTCCTGTCCGAATAATAAGAAGAAATAATTGAAATACATGAGAAGTGCTTTATCAGGAAACTTACGGTCAGTCTGATTAAGTTGATGGTAGGCACAGGAAACAGTTTGAATCTCAGAATGAACCGTAAGGAGATAAAGATGTCATACAAGTTTGAAACATTACAGTTACATGCAGGTCAGGAAAAACCAGATAGTGCTACCGGTGCAAGAGCGGTACCTATTTACTTAACCTCATCATACGTATTTAACGATTCACAGCATGCCGCAGATCGTTTCGCTTTAAGAGATCCTGGCAATATTTACGGCAGACTGACCAATCCTACCGTTGATGTCCTGGAACAGAGAATCACTGCTCTTGAAGGCGGTGTGGGGGCTCTGGCTACCGCTTCCGGTCTTGCTGCAATCACCTATGCCATCCTTACTGCCGTAAGTGGCGGTCAGAATGTGGTTGCTGCCTCAAACATCTATGGCGGCACCTTTAATCTTCTGGCTCATACTCTTCCTAATTACGGTGTGCAGACCAAGTTTGTGGATCCTGGTGATCTTGCCGCTTTTGAAGCTGCCATTGATGAAAACACCAGAGCCTTATACGCTGAAACCTTAGGCAATCCTAATTCAGATGTTGCTGATATTGAAGCTCTGGCAGAAATCGCCCACAGACACAAGATCCCTTTAATCGTGGACAGCACCTTTACTCCTCCGTCAGTATTCAGACCTATTGAACACGGTGCCGATATTGTCGTTCATTCCGCCACCAAGTTCATAGGCGGCCACGGTACCGTTCTCGGTGGTCTGATTGTGGATTCAGGTAACTTTGACTGGGAAGCTTCAGGCAAGTATCCGTCTCTTACTGAACCTAATCCTTCATACCACGGTGTTGTGTTCACCAAGGTTGCAGGAAGAGCCGCATATATTGTGAAGGCTCGTGCAGTATTCCTGAGAAATACCGGTGCCACACTGTCTCCGTTCCACGCATTCCTGTTCCTTCAGGGACTCGAATCACTGTCTCTCCGTCTTGAAAGACACGTGGAAAATGCTCTTAAGGTTGTTCAGTTCCTTAACAGTCATCCTAAGGTTCTTAAGGTTAACCATCCTTCAGTAACCACTGATGCAAAGCAGCAGGAACTCTACAAGAAGTATTATCCTAACGGAGCAGGTTCAATCTTTACCTTTGAAATTGACGGCGACATCAATGATGCACGAAAGGTGATTGACTCTCTTAAGCTGTTCTCGCTTCTGGCTAATGTCGGTGATGCAAAGTCTCTTGCTATTCATCCGGCTTCAACCACTCATTCACAGCTTAATGAAACTGAACTGCTTGAACACGGTATTAAGCCTAATACCATCAGATTATCAATCGGTATTGAACATATCGATGACATTATCGAAGATCTGAAGCAGGCTCTTGAAAGTTTCTAATCCTGAAACGTAAAACCTGATCGTCATGAAAACAGGTCTGAGGAGTTTTCCTCAGACCTGTTTGTTATTCTGAAAAAAGTTTAACGGTATGCTTTTTCAAAAATACCGGCAATTTCCTCATCGGTTGTTTCAGCCGGGTCAAAGGCAAACAGCTCGCCCATTGTGGCTCTGGCGTTTTTCGCGAGAGTCATGCATTCTTCCTTTCTGATGCCGAAATCAGACATTTTAAGATCGGCAACGCCGCATTCCTCCTGGAGTTTTACCAGAGCAGTAATGAAATCCTGCGGCTTGTCGGCATCGTTCATCCCAAGAAATCTGGCCATGTCTATAAATCTTTCGTCACAGACATGCTTATCGATCCAGAACTGGAAGTAGGCTTTTGACAGCATGATTAGGCCTGCACCGTGAGGCAGTTCAGGGTGATATGCACTCATGGCATGTTCCATGGAATGTTCACTCGAGCATGCCACGCAGAGCATGGAGTAACCGGACATGGTATTGGCGAAGGCCACAGCTTCACGGGCCTCAATATCATTGCCGTCTTTCACTGCTCTGGCCAGGTATTTGCCTATTTTTTCAATAGCGGAACGTTCAACCATATCGCTCATGAGACTGTGACGGCAGGAGATATATCCTTCAAGGGAATGGCAGAGAGCGTCGAATCCCTGATAGGCGGTAAATTTCGGCGGTACGGTAACCATCAGTTCCGGATCAACTATTGCCAGCGTGGCAAACATTGAGTCATATCCGCCGACTCCGATTTTTTCATGAGTGTCGGTTTTGGTGATTACACCGGCTTCGTCAACTTCAGACCCTGTTCCAGCGGAAGTGGTTATGGCTACCCACGGAAGAGGTTCGTTTACGAGAGGGAGTCCTTTACCGGTTTCACCGAAGGCATAGTCCCAGAGATCTTCTGAAGGCTGAGTGGCAAGCATGGCAATGTTTTTGGCCGCGTCCATTACTGAACCACCGCCAAGAGCTACCACAAAATCACAGCCGTTGCTTTTTGCAGCTCTGGCTCCGTCTTCCACCATTTCCTTTAACGGATTGGCACCGATACCGTTGAATACCACTGCTTCACATCCTGCCAGTCTGAGCTGTTCCCTGGTTCTGTCAAGTGAACCGCTTACAATGGTGGACTTGCCGTTGGAAATTACCAGCAGTGCTTTTTTTCCCGGTAACTTGTGTTCATGCAGTCTGTTCAGGGCTCCGCATCCGAATATAACCCTTGTCGGACAGAAAAAGTTATAAGACGTCATTGATTGATCTCCAAAAATCGTGTCTGGGCATGCATCTTCTTTACCGACGCACGAGAGAGTGTACTCCGGGTGATATGCGGAATACGTGATTATAAGCATAAGATACGATTCACGTCAGATACAACAACAGTCGGATACGGTTTGTTGTTTTTGCGGATGTATTCACAGAGAATTACAGAAGCTGAAAAAGACGCCGGTGATATGAACGGATTATGTTTATCCGGCTGCAATGTTAATCCTCTTCTGCGAATATGTTGATTAACATTGTAGCCGGGACTGACCATTAGTAGACGTACTGGTCGATAAGATCGTTGCAGTGGTTCAGAAGATTGTCCACAAGAAATTCAGCCGAGGTGGCATATCCGTAACCGAACACTTCACCGTCATCATAATGGGATATGATTAAATTCTTGTTCCTGTCCTGCTTATAAACGAGGTGATATCTGTTTTCATCCTTGTCAGCTATTTCCATATCCTGTGATACAGCGGCTTCGAAAAAAGGATTGTTGTAGATTTCTGACCAGTCCGCCAGTGTTGAAAAAAATACAAGTCTTGCACCTGTTTTAGGATGAGATAATGCCGCACCTTTGAAGTGATACGGATTAGGACCGTTCATTGTCCTTGAGTAAGGTTCGTTGTAGGTAAATTCACAGACTTCCTTTGAGCCGCATCCTGTTATCAGCAACAACGTTGTCAGGCAGGAAAATAACAGCAGATCTTTCAGCATTTTTATTTGTTCCTTTTATTTATGACTGAGTTTTCAGAAAGTATACATTATATGATACAGAGTTGTTTAATAATTTTTTCATGACAGATGCGAAATAATCTGCTAGGATTAGCGACTATTTTTACGACAGATAGTATATACTGTCTTTGTCTGCCTGATCGTTTCTGCTGATTATTAAGATTCGTATCCACAATTTTTTTACTTTTTCTCTGAGAACCATTCGTTTTTTATCATGGTTTCCTGTTTTTGTTGGTGATTTTCTGTTTAATCAGGCAATGTCATCAGGTTTTATAATTTTATTCAACGGCCGGGACAGCGGTGTGTTTTTGACCGGATTTATAACTTTGTCATGATTTGAATAACAAAAGGAACGTGCTGAAGGCATGAAATCATGATTTCACCCCGTGTGCATGTCATCGGTAAGACATGTCTGTATTTACAACTTAATAATCAAAGAGAACAGCATGAGCGTGAAAAAAGAATCCAATAAGAAAGAAGCAAAAGTTAAAGAAGACAATCAGAAAAAAATAATTAAAAACAGACCGGAAAACAATAGTGGAAATAATCTGCCCGACAGCGGAGTAACCGATCTGCTTTCACTTTATTTCGGGGAAAGTGTGGCCAATTCAGTTGAGGCTGCGGACAAGTTCGACAGGAAACAGTCATCAGACAGCGGAAAATCACGGGTAAAGGCCGGAAAAAAGAAGTCTGAGTCAGAAAAAAAATCTGTTTCTTCAGAAGATAAAATAAAGGATAAACTACCGGCTGATACTGTTACTGGCGACGCTGAAAATGCCGAATTAGGTGAACTTATTGTTTATGCCGCCGAAAGAACAATTATAAAGGCGAAAAAAGATATCGCTTTATCACAGGATGTTCTTAACAGTACGGACCGCGATTACTTTAATTCGCTGAAGAAAATTATCAGAAAGCAGAATTCATCAGTTTCCTGTGATTTAAGATTAATAAAGAAAATCTGGCAGACAATGGTAGAAAACGGAGTACTTACTCCGCTTGCTCTGGGCGATAAGTCAATTATGCTTCCGGCTGACGCATTGGAAAAGCGTGTCGGAAAGGTGTTTATCGAATACGAAAAAATTCCGGAAATTGACGTTGTTTACTATTCCAACAAGCTTGAAACTGAAGATCAGGAAAGCTGTATTCTTTATCTGCCTGATAACTCCGTTTTTCACGGTGATAAGGTTGAATGCCTGTATAACCGCAGAACCGGAATAGCATATTACGTTTCCACTGTCGAAGAGCATAATCTTGTTCTCGGCCGCTGGCGCAAAACCAAGGATCATGCCGTGCTTTATCCGGAGGATCCACGTTTCGGCGGACGCCATTTTTCGTTCAGAAAACTATCCGATGTCGATGGCATCGGGATGGGGAGTGTTGTTATCTGCCGTATCGTGAAACGTTCCACCACCGGCAGTTATATCGTTGAGGTTGAGCACGATCTTAAAGACGGTGCCCGTCTTGACAGCAGAATTCAGATTGCCATTCTGAACAACGGTATTCCTCACGAATGGAATACGGCGGTTAAAAAGCAGGTTGACAATATTCCTGACGAGGTGCTTGAAAAGGACAAGGATAAAAATAAGCGTGTTGATCTTACGGAACTGCCTCTGGTAACCATTGACGGTGAGGATGCCAGAGACTTCGATGATGCTGTTTACTGTCGCAGGGAGGGAAGCGGGTTCAGACTGTTTGTGGCCATAGCCGACGTTTCCTTCTATGTGCGTAACGGATCTCCTCTGGACAACGAGGCAAAGCACAGAGGAACCTCAATCTACTTCCCTAATTACGTGGTGCCGATGCTTCCTGAAAAGCTGTCAAACGGTCTGTGTTCCCTGAATCCTCATGTGGACAGACTCTGCATGGTATGTGAAGTTCTGGTGAAAAAGGGCGGAGAACTGGGAGAATACAAATTCTATCCTGCGGTAATGAATTCCCATGCAAGACTTACCTATACTCAGGTGGCATCAGTTCTCAGCGGAGAGGAGGTGACCGATCCTGAAATAGTTCCTCTGAAGCAGGATCTCCTGAATCTTTATGATCTGTACAAGGAACTCAAACTGAACAGAGTCAATCGCGGAGGCATTGAGTTTGAAGGCAGTGAGGTAAGATTCGTGTTTGATGAAAATCAGCAGATTACCGATATCCTTCCTGTGGTGCGCAATGATGCACATATGCTTATCGAAGAATGTATGATTGCCGCCAACGTGTGTGCAGCCGATTTCGTGGAAAAAAGCAAAGGGTTTACACTCTTCCGTGTCCATCCAAAGCCAGCCTCGCTGAAGGTGACCGCATTCAGAAACTTTATTGCCATGTATGGTCTGAGCCTTGACGGCGGTGAGGTTCCGGAAAGCAGTGATTATGCGGCTTTTGCAAAGAAGATAGAAGGCAATCCTTATCAGAGTGTTCTTCAGATTATGATGCTTCGTTCACTGGCACTTGCTACCTACACTCCTGAAAATGAAGGCCATTTCGGTCTGGCGCTGGGGCATTATGCGCATTTTACCTCTCCAATCAGAAGATACCCTGATTTGCAGCTTCATCGTGAAATCAAATATCTTTTAGGTAAAAACGGGATGTTTTCCTCAAGTCTGGCAACTTCACTCGGAGCCAAAAAGTACGAGCTGCCTGAACTGACTGTACTTTCAGAGTCATGTAATACCACTGAACGCCGTGCGGACAAGGTCAGCGGGGAAGTAGAAATGGCACTGAAGGCCAAGTTCATGGAAAAATTCATTGGCAAGAATCTGCCGGGGGTGGTAGTTAACGTGACTTCCTTCGGGCTGTTCGTGAAAATTGAAAAATTCAATGTTGACGGTATGATTCATGTATCGGAAATTTCCAAGAACAACTTTATGACCTTCGATGAATCATCAATGCGTCTTGTTGCGGAAAGATCCGGTTTTTCCATTGGACTGGGCGAAACCATAACCGTGGTCATAACTTCCGTTAATACGGATGACGGCAAGATTACCATGATTCCGGCACCGGGAACTTTCGGTAAAAACAGAGTTTCCCTCAACGAGGAGGCCAGAAAGACCGTAGGCGAGTATCAGGGAACCGATGCTGTTGACAATCAGTCAGTCAATCAGGCTGTAAGAAAATCCATGGCCATATGGAATAATGTCGACAAGCTTGATGATGAACTTATGGAATCCGTTGTGAGCGTTAGCAGGGTTAAGGCCGCTCCACATGCAAGTATTACCAAAAAGGTTAAGACCGGGACAGAGAGCGGAACAAAGAAATCTAAATCTAAGAGTACGGTAAAACCGGCAACTTCCGGAAAGAAGACACAGGGCGGAAAGCCTGCTTTAAACCGCAGAAATTCAAGAGCCGGAAGTAAAGGTCTGAAACAGTAACAGGAGGAATCTCACGTATACATCGACAGCCGCAATCATCCTGTATCCCTGCGGCTGTTTCATCAGAGGATATTGTTACTGAACTGATGAGTTCAACAGATTTTGTGAGGTTGCGGCAAAGCCTGTGAAGAGAAGAAAAATTGGTCTGTAAAGTATGATACTGTTTCGAATTACATGTTTTGTCTGATTGTATGAAAGCTTCGTTTCAGAAGATGAAACGGAGCTTTTTTATAATGAAGATATGATATGAAAGTGAAAAGAATATCTCAATTTTTAGAAAAGAGCCTGTAAAAGCCTCAAATCACTGAATCCGTAATTCCGGTCAGCCCGACGTAGGGATTAAACGAATGTAAAACTGCATTAATCAGGATAAAAATTTTTGATGAAATTATGACATTGCTCCCACAGTTTTTTATGTTGTGATATAATTATCACCAATTTTTTGAGTGTCATCTTTGAACGGTACATTCAGCCTTATGTTTCAATGCATAAATAAGCTTTACCGGCATCAGCATAGTATGACTTCAGTCGAAAGAAAAAATAACACAGGTATTTCCTATTTATAAGGGTATAAACATGTTTTTTGAAAAAATCGTTGCAGCTCCTGCAGATCCTATTCTTGGTTTAACCGAAGAATTTAAGAATGATCCACGTACTGATAAGATTAACCTCGGTGTAGGTATCTACAAGACCAATGAAGGCGTAACTCCTATTCTTAAGTGTGTTAAGAAGGCTGAAGAAATCATTCTTAAGGAAGAAACCACCAAGAGCTACCTGCCAATCGTTGGTACTCCTGAATACGGTAAGCTCGTAAGAGAACTGGTTTTCGGTGCTGACAGCGAAGTTATCGCTTCAGATCGTGCCCGTACTACTCAGGCTCCAGGCGGTACCGGTGCTTTAAGAGTAGGTGCTGATTTCTTAAAGCAGCAGAACGTAACCGGCAAGATCTGGATTTCCGATCCAACCTGGGCTAACCACTTCCAGGTATTCGGCAAGGCTGGTCTTGAAACCGCTAAGTACAGATACTACGACAAGAACACCCGTGCTCTTGATTTCGAAGGTATGAAGGCAGACCTCAAGAATGCCAAGGCCGGCGACGCAGTATTACTTCACGCCTGCTGTCACAATCCGTCAGGTATGGATCCAAACGCTGCTCAGTGGGAAGAACTCGCTAAGCTCGTTGCTGAACTCAAGCTTCTTCCATTCTTTGATTTCGCTTACCAGGGCTTTGGTAACGGTATTGAAGAAGATGCTTTCGGTATCCGTACTTTCCTGAAGTACAACAAGGAAGTTTTAGTTGCAAGTTCATTCTCTAAGAACTTCGGTCTTTACAATGAACGTATCGGTGCTTTAACCGTTGTTTCTGCTGATAAGGAAACTGCTGACCGCGTATTCTCTCAGGTTAAGATTGCAGTACGTGCCAACATTTCAAATCCTCCAGCTCACGGTGCAAAGATTGTTACCACTGTTCTGTCAAACCCTGAACTTCGTGCTGAATGGGTTGCCGAAGTTGCTGAAATGCGTGACCGTATCAAGAACATGCGTGAACTTTTCGTGTCAAAGCTTAATTCTTTAGGCTGTGCCGTAGATTTCAGCTTCATCAATACCCAGTACGGTATGTTCTCTTTCTCAGGTTTATCTCCTGAACAGGTTGCAACCTTAAAGAAAGATTACGGTATCTACATGGTAGGTAACGGCCGTATCAGTGTTGCAGGTATCACCACCTCTAACATCGATGCTTTATGCAAGGCAATTTACGAAGTACTTCAGAAGTAATATTCTGAATACTGATTACCACTTGAATTGATGGTATGACCGTAATCCGCCGGCCAGTTCTCTGACCGGCGGATTATATATATGCAAGTCCTTCTTCCTGTAAATTTCCGTTACTGATTAGAGGATTTGCACATATAAGAAGACGCTGATGTTTTTCACAGATATGTATTAACAGTGATGCGTTGTTTTCGCCATGCAGGGACAGAAGATTTTTTGAAATATACCATCTGCGTTCCGCTTTTATTTCCGGAGAATTTATGAGTAGTAAAAATGAATATGTATACGGTGTTCATGCCGTAAGTGCCCTTATTGAGACTGAGCCAGAAAGAATCATTGAGGTTTATGTTCTCAAGGGACGTGATGATGCAAGACTTCATGCAGTGGTATCTGCTCTCAACTCTCTCGGAATCACTGTTAACCAAGTTAACCGCAAGACACTTGATGACAAGGTGTTCGGCGGTGTTCATCAGGGGGTCGTTGCCAGAGTGAAAAGCGCCAAGGTTCTTGGTGACTACGAACTGAATGAGTTTCTTGATAAGGTGGAAAATCCGTTTCTGCTCATTCTTGACAATGTTACTGATGTTCATAATCTCGGTGCATGCCTTAGAAGCTGTGACGGTGCAGGCGTGAATGCTCTGATTACCTCCAAGGATAAAAGCGCGTCTCTTACCGCTGCTGCCAAGAAAGTTGCCTGCGGTGCCGCTGAAAGCGTACCTGTATTCTATGTTACCAATCTTGCCAGAACCATGAAGGAACTTCAGGAAAGATTTATCAGAATTATCGGTACTGCCGGCGAAACCGACAAGGTTATTTACGACGTTGATCTTACCGGTCCTCTTGCTCTGGTAATGGGGGCAGAAGATACAGGAATGAGAAGACTTACCCGAGAAAACTGCGATCAGCTGGTTAAGCTTCCGATGCTTGGGAAGGTTACGAGTCTTAACGTTTCAGTGGCAACAGGCGTATGCTTATACGAAGCTTTAAGACAGAGAATGCTTAAGACAAAGTAAATTATTCAGTTGTCTGATAAGAATTAGAAAGGCTCCGTACGGAGCCTTTCTTTTATCCTGATTCAGCATCAGATTTTGCTGATGATGAACAGGAGAATGAATGAAAGCACCATGCACATTACGCTTGTGATGCCTCCGGCCTTAATCATGTCTTTGTTTTCAATTTTGCCGGTAGCATAAGCAAGGGCATTAGGCGGAGTACTGATTGGCAGAGTCATGGCAAAGGAGAGAGACAGAGCAATGAATATCAGTGAGTATGAAAGATCGATGCCGGTAGTTATGCTCGGACTTGAGAGCACGGCAACGGCGATAGGAATGAGCAGGTTGGCTGCGGCCGTATTGGAAATAAAGTTGGACAGCACCCATCCGGTCAAACCTATGATACCGATAATCATAATGCCTGAGAAATTGCTGTAATCAATCATGTTTGCCAGTTTGACTGCAAGGCCGGTGTTTTCCAGGGCGTTGCCGATGGCGATACCTCCGGCAATAAGCCAGATTACGTCCCAGTTCATGGTTTTAATGTCAGGTGCCTTGATGATGCCAGTACAGGTAAAGGCAATAAGAGGCAGAATGGCAACTATGTAACTGTTAACCCCGTGAAGCTTTTCTGTCATCCACAGCAGGATGGTGGCAGCGAAACATATGTATACAAAAATCGATCTCCAGTCGGTATTGAAGCGGCTCTTTATGTCGAGAGTGATTTCCCTGGACTGGAACGGAAAGAGCATTCTGAGAAGTACCCAGGTTAAGAATATGCAGAGAGCGGCAAGCGGAAAACCTATCAGCATCCATTTCATGAAGCTTACGGCATGTTCTCCATGCAGAAATCCCAGCGCGATTGCGTTAGGAGGTGTGCCTACAGGAGTGGCGATACCGCCAATGTTGGCCGCAAATGGAACGGACAGTGTCAGCGCCTTGATACCTTTGTCTTCATTCGAAACAGAGGCAAATACCGGAGCCATCATGGCAAGCATCATAACGGTGGTGGCTGTATTACTCATGAACATGGCAAAAAAACCAGTGACGCACATTACCCCGAGCATAACCATTGAAGGCTTTTTACCGAACGGCTTCAGCAGTACTCTCGCAAGGTTGATGTCCAGCTTGTACTTGGTGGAGGCTATTGCCAGGGCAAAACCGCCGAGAAACAGGATGATAACCGGAGAACTGAAGCTGTTGAATACAGATTTATAGCTTAGCAGGTGTTCTCCATCAACTGATTTGAGATAGTTTTTAATAGGCGTAATGGCCCCGTCTGAAGCAAAGAGACACAGTGAGCCGATGATGGCCAGAGATGTCGCATATACAGGCATCGGTTCGAGTATCCACATCAGAGCGGCGGCGATGAATATGGCCATGGTGATGTTCTGTACCGGGGTGAACGGAAAAGTCTGCGGAAAGATTACCGGCAGTGAATAGCTTACCAGGGTGATGAATACTATGAGAAGTATTTTAAAAATATTGAATTCACGCACATCTATCGTCTTACCGTCCTTGTCTTTGGGAATAGACGAATGCGGAATGTTTTTAAATATATGAAAACTCATGATTAACTCCGATGGGGAATATAGTCAGATTCGGCTTCAGCATGATGATTGGTGCTTGTTGTATGCGGTTCAACTGAAGGATACGCAGACTGTTCTGCTTAATCTTCATTATAGTTTAGGGCTGTTTTGAATAGAATTTCGGAGTACCCGTTTTGGGAAGCCGTTATAAAATTTTTCGACCTTCCTTTTCTAAACTGAAAATACAGCGGTTAATATGGTCATGCCACTGCGTGACGGATGATAATTCACGGACTGCATGCTGATATGAAAACGGAAGGCGTATGACGGATATTCTTGGGATTGTTCAAATTTTCGCTTGCTAATTCGTTAATAAATCTATATAATTCGCTCCGTTTACCGGTCATATAAATTCGTTCCTTGCCTTAAAGATGCGACCGGAATCTAAGAGGCTAAATAACCGTAAGGGGCATTTAAATGCGTCATTATGAAATTGTGTTCCTGGTTCATCCAGACCAGTCAGAACAGGTTGCTAGCATGACTGACCGTTGCGTTAGCATCATTGAAGCCGCTGGTGGTAAGATCAACCGTCGTGAAGACTGGGGTCGTCGTCCACTCGCTTATCACATCGACAAGCTTTCTAAGGCTCACTACGTTCTCTTAAACGTAGAAGCTGAACAGTCTGCAATTGATGAAATCGAAAACCGTTTCCGTTACAACGATGCTGTTCTTCGTTACCTCATCACTCGCGTAAAGAAGGCCTTCACTGAACCTTCACCAATCATGAAGTCAATGGAAGCTCACCGCAATGCTCGTGACAACCGTGAAGAACGTGTTGAAAACAAAGCTGCTGTAGCTGCTGATGCTGAATAAGGAGTAAACAACATGGCTTATTTTCGTCGTCGCAAGTTCTGCCGTTTCACTGCTGAAAAGGTAGATGAAATCGATTACAAGGATACCGCAACCTTAAAGAACTACATCACTGAATCATGCAAGATTGTACCAAGCCGCATCACCGGCACCAGTGCAAAGTATCAGCGTCAGCTTGCTGTAGCTATTAAGCGTGCACGTTACTTGGCTTTATTACCTTACACTGATTTACATAGCACTGCTAGTAAGATTAAGTAAGGCCTAACTCTATTTTTTATTATTTAACCGAGGAAAGGTAATGGAAGTTATTCTTCTTGATAAGATTGCTCATTTAGGCAGTCTCGGTGATAAGGTTAAGGTTAAGAGCGGTTTTGCTCGTAACTATCTTATCCCTCAGAAAAAGGCCGTTATGGCTACTAAGGAAAACCTGGCTAAGTTCGAAGCTCAGCGCGCTGAGTTAGAAAAGAAGTTAGCTGCTGATTTAGCTGCTGCTCAGGAACGCGGTGCTAAGCTCGATGCTTTAGAAACCGTTACTATTGCTGCTAAAGCAGGTGATGAAGGTAAATTATTCGGTTCTATCGGTACTCGTGACATTTCTGATGCAATCACTGCAGCAGGTGTTGAAGTTAAGAAGAGCGAAGTTCGTTTATCTGAAGGTGTATTAAGATCAGTTGGTGAATACGAAATCACTGTTTCTTTACACCCAGACGTTAAGTCAACCCTCAAGGTTGTTATCGTTGCTGAAAAGTAATTCGTAAGAATTAGTTTTCCTTAATCGTAATAATGAAAGAAGATACTGTTTCTGGCAGTATCTTCTTTTTTTTTCTGTAATCCGTGACTGGCTTTGTATTCGTGTATCCGTATGACCATTTTCTAAACGTACGCGCAGATATTTAATATCTGCTTGTAATGATTTGACATCAGTATCAGATAAAATCCCCTCATCTTTATAAAATTAAAAACCGGCTCTGTATTTACGCAGATTGGAGAACTGATTTAAGTCTTGAACAAGACACAATTAATCATGGTGACATGAATATTGTTGTTCAGATGGTGACACAGATACAGAATTATAATCAAGAGTATAAAATATATTTGTATAAATATAAAAAATAGGTTATATTTTTAAGGATACAGCGTCATGCAGGAAGACTGAAGACAGTTTTCGATACCGGGTATTATTCATAATTCATTCGACAGATCGGCAGAAGAAGGAGAGAGCGTCATGTTTACGGTTTATCATTCAAATGATATTGAATTGCTGGTGAAACTGGGAATTCACCTTATTAAAAACAGTAATACAGACCACAGAAAGGTTAATCCTTTTGCTCCTTCGCACTTCATTGTTCAAAGCTCGGGAATGGAGCTTTATCTCAAACAGAAAATTGCGGAATTTGACGGGGTGTGCGCACGTATTGAGTGTCATCTTCCTTGGAAGTTTATCTGGAGTCTTCATGAAGCTCTGTTTGCCGATGAGTATCCTCATGAAATGGTTTATAACGGAGATAACATCGCTTGGATTCTTCTGCAGGCGTTTTCTGAAGGCGCAAAGAATGATCCCGACTGTTTTAATCCTGACAGTCCGTCATGCAGATATCAGTATGTGGCTGATTACATATATGATAGGGATGAAACTGCTTCGGGAAATTCAGCCGCATCCGGAAGAAAGCTTAATTACGTAAAGTGTTACCGTCTGGCACACCGTCTGGCATATATTTACGAAAAGTATCTTGTTTACCGTCAGGACTGGATTCGTTCATGGAATGATGCTCCGGATAAAGAATCACTCAGGGACTGGCTTGAAGAACTGAAGGTTAAGCACAACACCGATTTTAACAATAATGATTTTGTGTGGATTGGCGAATTATGGCATGAGTTTGTCAGGAACAATCTGATTGATGAGCTGAAGGGAAAGGATCGTATTCATTATATGGATTCAATGAGGGCTGTTATGCAGAACAGTTCTCAGGAAGAGTTCTTTGAAAGAATAAGAAATAACGGAAAGGACATTCCACGTGATGTTTATGTTTACGGCATATCGTCAATTGCTCCGGTGGTGCTTGAATTCCTTGTACTGCTGGGTAAGTTTATAAACGTGCATTTCATGTTTACCAACCCGTGCCGTTATTACTGGGGAGACATCAAGGCTGATAACGGTTCAAGTTCAGATTCAGATATTGATGAGCTTATTGAAAGAATAAAACAGAGACACAGCATTGATTTAAAAATCAAAAACAGGAACATAACTGATGAATACTTTTCAAAACTGAATTCTCAGGATACTGGCGACTATTCTGATTTCAGATCGCAGAACTTCAGCCGTGATTATTATGAACACGGTGACGATATGCTTGAACTTGTTGAAAGTAACCGTCTGCTTCTTACCTACGGCAAGTCAGGAAAGGATACCTTAAGCAGTCTGATGGCCTATGCGGATAATGAAAACTATCAGGTAAACGATATTCATGCCTTTGTGGAAAATAACGGAGAGTCAGGCACTATGCTGAGTCTGATTAAGAACGATCTTCTTAACATGACCTTTACTCCGATGACTGGTGATCCGGATACCATGGAACAGGCGAATGTGTCCCGTAAACAGCGAATGGTGGATCCTGATGATTCATCCATTCAGTTTCATTCCTGCGCCACACCTTTAAGAGAGGTTCAGGTTCTGTACGATCACATGCTGGAAAAATTCAGGGAGGATAAAACACTTCGTCCGAGAG
Organism: Ruminobacter sp. RM87; assembly: GCF_000701925.1. Classification (NCBI taxonomy): domain Bacteria; kingdom Pseudomonadati; phylum Pseudomonadota; class Gammaproteobacteria; order Aeromonadales; family Succinivibrionaceae; genus Ruminobacter; species Ruminobacter sp. RM87. Next base: position 71,747 of record NZ_JNKD01000004.1, read on the forward strand.
ACATTGCCGTATTCATGCCTAATGTAGGTGTTTACGCTCCTTATATTGAAGCTGTGTTTGGAACCAACAGGGAACTTCTGACCAAAAAGAATTCAGGAGCTGCTGATAAGGATGCCGAACCGCAGAAGGTCGATTTGCCGTATACCATATGTGACCGAACCACAGCTGAAGAATGTCCGGAAATTGACGGTTTTAATAAGCTCATGAATATTGTTTCCGGCAGAATCGACAACAAAACCCTGTTTATGCTTCTTTCCATTGATGCCATCAGATCAAGATTCGGAATTGAAGCTGATGACCTTGAACAGATAAAGAAATGGTTTAACGACAATAACATTGTTTTCGGGCTTGATGAAGAAGACACGAATATCTACGACGTAAATGTTTCTGCGGACAAAAAAGACAGTGGCTCTGAATCCAATCCGTTTTTTGTCAGCGAATATCGTAATTCATTCAAGTCAGGTCTCAACCGCATGATTAACGGTTCTCTGATGCCGGTGCTGTCTGAAGGTGATGACGACCATGAGTATAACACTGAGCTTGAAGGAACGGATTCATTCGAACTTCTGGGCCATCTTTATTCCTTCTATGATGCTCTTAAAAGTCTGCGCCTCGAGTTTAAAGAGTGTGAATCGGCGGATAAGGAAATGTTAACCATACCTGAAGATATTATTAAACAGGTTATGGGTGATTCTTATGCGGGATCTTCTGTCATGTCTTTACGGGATCTCAGTGTGGCTCAGCTTGTTTCATACTGGCACAATTTTATAATCAGCAGGGTGCTGAACCGTTTCTTTGCTTTCAGTGAGAATAACGTAAATCTGTACACGCTGATTGCCAGAAACTTTGAGCGCATGAAGATTGATTTGGAAAAGTTAAAAGACATTCCCGTCATCAGCCTGGATATCGTCAGGGAATATCTTGCCGACAAGCTGTCCGGGGAAAGCGGATTCTCCGCATTCTTAAGAGACAAGGTTAATTTCTGCAGCTTTATTCCGATGAGGGCAATACCGTTCAAACACATATTCATGCTGGGCATGAATGACGGTGACTATCCTAAATCGGATAATGGTGATTATTTCGATCTGATGAAGACGTATTTCCGTCAAGGGGATCGCAATGTCCGTAATGACGACTGCTATATGTTTATGGAAGCTCTTATTTCTGCGGAAAAGAGCGTATACATTTCCTATGTCGGCAAGGATGTGGTGAAAAACAACGAACTCAATCCTTCAATGCTTGTCAGTGAGCTGATAAATTACATCTCCTCCACCTGTATGCTGAATCGTGATTCTTTTGAAAGACTGTACCATGGAAAAAATGAAAAGACTTACGAAGAGTATCAGAATGAGGCCGACAGTACTGAAAATGAGGAAATGCTGAGAAAAGCTCTGGTTAAGAGTGAAAGTCTAAACGTTTATGATGCCAGCAATTTCAACGGGACAAGACTCCGTTCGTATCAGTCTCAGTGGTGTCCTCGTCAGGAAAACAGTACTAATCAAGAAGGTAAGGAACTATGGCAGAATTTCATTACTCCTGAATTAAGTTCTCTCAAATTTATTAAAAAGGATGACGAACATAGAGATGGCTTTGCCGACTGTGACTACGTTCTGGATATATCCACGGATGAACTGCAGACTTTCTTTGAAAGCGGTAAAAAGTTCTTTGTAAAAAATGTAATGCGGCTGTCTCATTATCTTCTGGATCAGCATGGTCTTACCGAACACGAAGGATGGAGGTTACAATTTGGAGAATCCGATATTGAAAGACATCTCATGGACAGGCTTTTTAAACCTGGAATCGTAACAAATGAAGACATCAGGAATGGAATTGACGATTTTATTTACAATGCCCAGCTTAAAGGAACTCTTGAGAACGGGGTTATTGGAGAATATTACAAAGAAAATGTTCTTGGTGATGCGGACAGTGATGAATCTCAGTTCTGTAGAATTCGAAAAATTATAAATCTCCGTAACAGTTATTATTTTTCTAATGAGCCTTTTTCAGTTCCTGTTGACCTGAAAGTAAAGGTTCCTGTGGAGAAACGTTTTATTGCCGATCTGTACTGTGAGCACGAAGATGAGAACAATCGGGCAAACAACAGCGGTAAAGAAGACGAATCCTGTCTGTACACTCCGGGGGAAACCGCAAATGTTGAGGTGAGAATCAGGGGAAAAATAGATGACGTACTGAAAATAAATAATAAATATTTAAAGATAAATTTCAGAATATTCAGTAAATTCAGTACTTCTTTGTTTATTTCTCTGTATCAGTCGTTACTGCTTTATCTTCAGCTTGCCGATAGTAACGGAAAGGCTGATGTTTCCGTTCAGGGTATTTGGAAATTATCTGAAGATTACAGATTTCAAATAGATTTTTATGGTACCAGAGCAGTAGATGAACTTCCGAAAATAGTAAAGAATTATGATGATAATCTGCGAAAGCTTCTTGAAGAAAAACTGAAGAATCTTATCAGACTGTATATTCTTGGTCATTATGCATATATTCCTTTTGAGTTAATCAAGAAAATTTCATCAAGTGTTTTTTCAACAGAAGGAACAATAAACTCAAAAAATAAATACACAGATTCTTCGTACATATCAGAAACCGATCTGCTGTTCGGTGACCAACCGGTATCAGTTACTGATTTCAATATGTACAACGGCTCACCGGAGACGATGTTTGCATGTATTGACTGGCTTGTAGGGGATCTTCCGTTTGTGGAAAAATTCGTTAAAAAAGATAAGAAGTCATCTGGAAAAGCAGATAAAAATGAAATCAGATTTCTGACATGTCCGACTAAAACGCAACAGAAGGTTACTATGGACAAGTTGCTGAAGGAATTTGGCATAGATCTGGAAGAAATAGGATAGCAGACTGAGTAACGGAGGAAAAATATGTCACATAAATTAATGGATTTTAATTTAAATGGAGCCGGCATAATTGAAGCTTCTGCCGGCACCGGTAAGACCTATACCATTACATGGCTGCTTTGCCGATTACTGCTGGGAATAGGTACTTCAGATAATAAACCGGTGGATTATTCCAAGATTCTCATTATGACTTTCACCAAGGCGGCAACCAATGATCTTAAAAGAAAAATCTGTGAAAGAATCCGTGAGCTCAGATCATTTATTGAAAATCTGCTGAAAAAATCATGTGCAAGTCCTGCTGACTTCAGTGACATTCTGTCAGATGACTCCATTAAGAGCGAGATGCTCCGTGCCTATCTCGGTTTTACTCAGGTATCAGATGATTTGAAAGACAGAGAAGTACGAGAGGACTATCTTAAAAAGATGATTCAGGCCATCAGAATCCTGCGTCATGTTGAGTTAAATGTGGATGGCATGCAGATAAGCACCATTCACAGTTTCTGCAGACAGGTTATCAGCAAGTTTGTCGTTGATACAGGTATGAATTTTCAGTTTGACGTTATGACTGATGTCGAAGATCTGAAAAAGAAAGCCTTATATGAAAGTTTCCGCAGATTTATGGTAACGGAAGCGGAATCAGGAAATAATGAATATTCAAAAATATACGACTCTTTTTTAGAAGACGGAAAAAAGTTTAACCAGCTATGTAATATCTTCAACAGTTACAGGGATCTTCCTGAGATAAAACAGGTTTCGACAGAAGCGTTTAAAGAACTGGGAATAGAAAAACTTCACGCTCTGCTGTGTGAAGCCTACACGATTCTGGAGCAGTTAAAAGCCGGTGAAAAAGTCGTTAAGGCTGATGATTTGCCGTGTAAATTAAGAGATGCTCTGGTTATAAACGGGAATGATGATGAAACTACCGTGAAGAGCAAAAAATATCTGGCGGGTAAAATCCGCAGTATTTTGCCTGTAGCCATTATTGATGAATTTCAGGATACCGATCCGGTTCAGTTTGAAATCGTAAAAAATATTTATCTGACTGATAGTGAAAAGAAAAATGATGAAACGGATTCCTGTAAATCTTCGGATTTCTGGGGACTTTATATAGTGGGAGATCCGAAACAGGCCATCTACAGCTTCAGAGGTGCTGATTTAAACTGTTACAACAAGGCCAAGAAGCTGATTCTCGATTGTTACGGATCAGAGAAAGAACGGAAATGTCACCAGCTTGAGCTTGATGTGAATTATCGTTCAGATATTAATGTAATCAGATCCGTCAATTATCTGTTTTCGGGAGTGCATCCTGATGAACAGAATAATTCCGGGGATGCAGAGGGAGCTAAGTTTGATTTTTATAAATCTCTATTATCTGGAGATAAAAAGATAAAAGATTCTATTTCCTTTACCAACGTAAAACCTAGAGACAGTGAAAAAGCACAGAAATATCTTTATATCGTTGGGAACAAGAATTTCAAAACAGAGTCAGCCTGTAACCTGATGCACAGTCTGATTGATGAGAAATCAAAGAATAAAGATTACATTTATTCTGAAATAGCAGAGGAATGTGCCGATAAAATTGTTGAGCTTCTAGAAAACGGCAGGTTGTCTGATCGTGCTGATTTAACGCTGGAACAGCTTAATAATCCTGATGAAAACCCTGAATTGTGCAGGCGCATTACTTTAAAAGATATAGCTGTTCTTGTAAGCAAGGGGAAAGAGGCCGAATACATTAATGACAGTCTCAGGAACCGACATGTGCCATCGGTATTCCTTTCGGACAAGGGAAGTATTTATGATACCGAAGAATTCAGGTTTGTATCTCTGCTGATGAAATCAGTTGTGAATTTTGCCGATCACAGTTATCTGCGACTGTTACTTGCAAGCAGAGTTTTCGGTCTGGATGCCAGGGAATATTCTGATGCCGTATGTAACAGTTATAAAAAAGACGATACGGATAAGCAGCAGAATACCTCCGGTAACTCAGGTATTACCATGGAAACTCTGAACAGTGTGCTGGTAGAGTGCAAACAGAAATGGCTTACTCAAGGATTTATGGCCATGTTTACTCATTTCATGACCAGATTCAATATCATGGAAAAAATGAAAATGAGAGAAGAAGGCGCCGAGATTATTACCAATCTTCTTCACTGTTCGGAACTGGCACTGGGACTAAGCAACAGAATCAGGGACTTAAGTGAACTGGTCGAAAGTTTTGAAAGTCTCGGAAATCAGGTTAAGTCTACTGATAATGAATCAGACATGACAGGTAAGCGACAGACAGACGACTGCGATGAAATAGTCAGAATAGTTACCTATCATTCTTCAAAGGGCCTTGAATACAATATAGTAATGATGCCGTTTGCAGATATGATACATAGTATTGATCCTCAGTCTGTTGACATGATTAGACTCAAATCAACTGATGATGAGCATGATGACACATCATATTATCTGGTAACAAAAGATAATCGTAGTACCGACAAGGAAGGAGGAAAATGGAATAATCATTGTTATGAACAGAAGGTTGAAAGACACCGTTTATGGTATGTCGCCTTAACCAGAGCCTGTCATGCTTTATACATATGGTACATTGATCCTGAAGAATATAATAAGAAAGAAGTTAGAGAATTCTGTCTGGATGAAATCCTGTTCAAAAACGTATATGGCAATGATGAGAACAGTATCTTTGAAAATTCCAAATATTTCAGAAAATGTGATGACTACAGGGCCGGATGGCAGGATAAGTATAAATCCGACGAAGCAGCCTTTTATTACAGTAGGCAGGAAAGTAATGGTATCAGGAACGGGTATGAGTATCAGATTCTGGATGCCGACAGTATAAATAACAGATGGAAGGTGTTTTCCTATTCCTCAATGGTTAACGGCATGGGGAACGCTGTTGCGGTTAACAGAATTTCCGGAAAGATTAATGACAACGATGATTCGGTTTCTGCTGAGGAGATTGCTGAAAGCGGAAATCAGACAACAAAGGAACCACGCTTTGCCTTTCCTAAGGGGAGCACGGCAGGTACTCTGCTTCATGATGCTCTTGAGCATATTGATTTCAGAAAAGTTTATGCGGATTTTATGGATCACTGCGGCAGTCAGAAGGTCATCGATTTTCTTAATACCGATAATGTAAATGAAACCATGCTGTATCAGACACTGAAGGGAAGACTGATGGCATATGGTTTTGTCAGCGATACGGAAACGGTCAGAGGTCTGACGTGGTGGTTCATGGAAATTCTTTCATCTGTTCTGTTTAAGGACGGAGAATCAGGAAAGCAGGTTGCCTTGAAGGATTTGGATGATTCTGACTGTATCAAGGAAATGGAATTCTGGCTGAATGTTGACGCCGGTTTCAACATAAAGGCCTTTAATAAGCTGATAAGGGAAATTGACAGAGAAGGATGCAGCAGTCCGTTGATTGATTATGCTGAATATGAAAGTCAGAATGAGTCGGATAATCCGCTGCTTCCGGAGGTATCGATCAGTGATATCAGTGGTCTTCTGAACGGTTATATTGACCTTGTTTTCAAATGCGGCGACAGATATTACGTGGCTGACTACAAGTCCAACTACATTACGGACAGAATAGGCAGTTATGACAATAAGGAAATCAGAAAGAATATGATAAACCATCACTATTATATTCAGTACATTCTGTATACCCTTGCACTGCACAGGTTTTTAAAGCTGCATCTTCCGGACTACGATTATGAGCGTCATATGGGAGGTATAGCCTACCTTTATTTAAGAGGAATGAAGTCTTCATCGGATAAATATGCCGGGTACGGTATATTCACCAATAAGATAACCGGTGAATATATTGAAAAACTGGATGCCCTGTTCTCCGGAGCGGGGGAGCAGTAACAACCGTACGGACATTATATTAATAGAGTCTGTTATATGATGTCCGGTAACGATTCAATGGGATGAAAGAATTTATGATAGATGCAATTGAATTTTTAAAGCTTATTCCGGTATGGTCTGATATTGATCTGGCTGTGGCTAATTATGTGTCCAACCTGTGTGCAAATGATAAGAAAGTTCACGGATTTGTTCTTGGCTTGCTCCTGCAGCATGCACGAAACAACGGCAGTGTCTGTATAAAATACGAGGAAATTGGTCAGGTTTTTGAAGACATTATAGATAATGAAATATCTCTGTATAAGAGGTCTAAGGTTATTGCCGAGTTTAACGGCAGGCTGGGACTGTCCGGTAAAGACACGGGCGCCGTGAATGCGGAGGATTCCGACTGGTTCAGCAGGTATCTTGCTGTTTCGGGCCTGGATAAGATTCTGAAGGAACTTTCCCAAAAGTCATTTTATGATAACGGCGGGCCGGGAGAATCATGCATGCAGTTTATTGATGATTCCGTGATTGAGTACGTGGCTGATTCAGGTAGGAACCTGCATGACAGCATGACCGTCGGCCGGCAGATTAGGGAGGTGAGGGTTCCGCTGGTGTACAGCCTTGAGAGAATCTACATTTCCAGATATTTCGCCTATGAACTTATTATTGCCGGATACATCCGTAACTCCGTCAGAATTGAGTGCATAACTACTGGAAAAAAATCTGAAAAGTTATCCCCAGGTTTCGACATGAAAAATATCCACAACATGTGGACAGAGGTTTATGATGCCATTGATGAAGTGGAACGTAAACTCGGAGGTTCCGCGGATAAAAACGAGATCAACTGGCAGAAGGTTGCCGTTGCCATGTCACTGTGTCATCCGTTTTCAATTATTACCGGCGGTCCGGGAACCGGAAAAACCTATACCGTATCAGTTCTTATCTGTCTGCTGAAGAAAATATGCAGCAGTCTGAGAATCGGAATTGCCGCACCTACAGGAAAGGCTGCGGCCAGAGTAAAGGAATCTCTTAATGACGCATTTTCGGGGCCGTTTGCCGAGGCCTACCGCAAACTGTATCCTAATCTCATTGATGAAATAGCTTCTGCGGAAACAGTACATAAAATGCTTGGTATTTTCCCGGGAAAGAGTGTCAGCAGAGTAAACGAAAACAATCCGTTAAATCTGGATGTGCTGATTATTGACGAAGTGTCAATGATGGATATCTTTCTTATGAACAAGGTTGTGGCGGCGTTAAGGTCCGGCACAAGACTGATTCTTTTAGGTGATAAGGACCAGCTTGCCAGCGTGGAGGCGGGTTCCGTGCTAGGTGATATCTGTACCATACTCGGCATGTCGGATAAAGAGCAGAAGCTAACTGATTATGAAAAGGATGTTGTTACAGGGCTGACCGGGTATACGGAGAAAGAACTTTTCAGCGTTCCGGGACTTGCTTCCGGAATCGCTTCGTTGCACAAATCAAGACGATATGAATCCAGTCCGTTAATCGGCGTTCTTGCAAATTACGTTAACAGTCAGGATTTCAGATATTCTGAAACGATGAATATAGTCCGGAAGCAGAATTCTGCCGAACTTCAACCTCTGAGCGGTGGAAATTCCCTGAGTTTCGGAGCTGTTACTTCAGACAGAGACGATAGGAATATCAAGGGAGTAGCCTTAATCAACGGCTGCGGTAAGGAGCTGGTGGACATTCTATGTGAAAAGGCCGTTACCGGCTGGAATATTGAAAAAAGCGGGACAGATGAAAAAAAGATTTTCGATTTGCCGTCAGCATGTGCCAGTTACAGAAAATTCGTTGAATATACCACGGCCCATCCGGTTCTGAGCAGCACGGAAAATGAAAACGGCGAATGTGCACAGGCTGATTCGTATGTGGCAAAAGCCTTCGGTATGATAAACGCATTCAGAGTTCTGTGTCCTGAACGACAGGGATTTTTCGGGGTGCGCTATGTTAATGACGGCATAGCCACGGCCGGACTCCGCTGGCTGAAAAAACATGCCGACAGAGATAAATATCCGGAAATAGCAACACTGGACAAGACCTGGTATCCGGGACTGATTCTGATGGTTACCAAAAATGACAGCAACCTTGGTCTTAAAAACGGTGATATTGTTATCTGCGGTTATGATGAGAAGTACGGCAGTGCCAAAAGAGTATGGGTACAGATGGAAAACAAGAAATACAAATCGGTTTCATTCGGTATGCTTGCGGAATATGAAACAGGATTTGCCATGACCATCCATAAATCACAGGGTTCGGAATTTGACCATACCATGATGGTGATGAACGGAACGGAAAGAACCATTACCAAAGAACTTGTTTATACCGGAATTACCAGAGCCAGGTATTTTGTAAGCATGATTGTGGGAAACAACGGCTGCAGTAACACGGTAAATCTTGATGACAGATTCGCTCAGAAGGTTAAAAGATCCAGCGGACTTTCAGAAAGACTTTACGGCAGGTAATGACCTGAAACAGAGACCGGAAGGAAAGAGATGTTTTCAGAAAAAGAACTTATGAGGTATAAAAACATCTCTTAAAAGGGCAAAAATCGCAAAAAGAATATCACAGGAGCAAAATTTTAATAAAAATTCCATATAGATGTATGGATAGGTGTTCATTAGCGATTTTTTGCCCAAAAACGAAAAAATTTGAAAAAAATTAAAAAAAACAGTTGACGAAAAAAATAAAAAACCTAAAATACACATCGTTCGCTGAGCACAGCGAAAAACAAAAAGTTCTTTAAAAACGAATCTAGACAATCTGTGTGGGCACTCGCTGAATTCATGAGCTGAAATTAAAAAATGGTTCTTGAAGAAGCTGAGTGTCAAATCTAAGAGCAATTAGAAAGACAGTCATTCAAAGAGAGCCGAAAAAACTTCAACTAATTTAAAGTGAAGAGTTTGATCATGGCTCAGATTGAACGCTGGCGGCAGGCTTAATACATG
>NZ_JNKD01000005.1:0-77310 GCF_000701925.1 Ruminobacter sp. RM87
AGAAGGGCTCGGATAAGTAAGCTGATAAATTGTACAGGATACGCCTGGTAAAGATAGTGCTGTTGAACCACCTGTTCCCATTCCGAACACAGAAGTGAAAAGCGGTCACGCCGATGGTAGTGTAGCATTCGCTATGTGAGAGTAGGTCATTGCCAGGCATTTTTTTTATGCGGAGCGGTAGTTCAGCTTGGTTAGAATGCCTGCCTGTCACGCAGGAGGTCGCGGGTTCGAGCCCCGTCCGTTCCGCCACTAATTCAGAGGACCGACTTTTACAGTCGGTTTTTTTGTTTCTACTGTATTCCTTTTATTTATTGTATATTTTGTTTGATGAACCTGAGATTAGCTATTTTCGGATATTCTGGGCTTATTTTTAAAATAGTGATAGACTGTTTAAATTTTTATAAAAGTCTTTAATTAAATCTTTTATATTTTTATTTTTCTGTATAATCACAGTGAATGTTTTTTTAGAAGTGATTTTATTATGCAAGTACTTACATTAGAGCGTCAGCAGTATTTTTTATCTACGGTATCTAGAACTTTTGCGCTTACCATCCCCTTGCTTCCTAAGGAGTTGGAGGATTGGGTTGGTAATTCATATTTATTATGTAGAATAACAGATACTATTGAAGATGCCGTTTATTTGGATAATGAATTAAAAAAGTTTCACATGAATAAGTTTGCTTCCTTGCTTTCCTCCCCTATAGGACTTGAGCAGTGGACAAAAGAGATATGTGAGCTTGTAAGAAGTTCATCTAATGAGCATGAAAATGAATTGATGGCTGCAATTCCTGAAGTTGTAGGTAGGTACTATTCCTACTCTTCAGAAGTTCAGTACATTTTAAGACATACCGTAACAATCATGGCAAAGGGAATGTCTCAGATTGAACGATGGGCAAAGATCGATTCAGTTGATGAAGTGGATCATTACTGCTATAGCGTAGCTGGTGTCGTTGGTGAGCTTCTTATTTCTCTTTTTGCAGAACATTGTCCTGCCATGAAGAAAAATCTTGATTCGCAGCTACCGTATGCCGTTTCTTTTGGCGAAGCTCTCCAGTTAACTAATATACTAAAAGATGTTTGGGACGATTTAAAACGTGGTGTAACATGGCTACCTATCAAGAATGATGATCCTGATAGAGATGCCAAAGTTCAGGAATATATTTCTCTTGCTTACGGACATTGTTTACAGTCTATGGAATTTATTAAGAGAATGCCTGTCTTACAGTTAGGTATTAGGAGATTTTGTCTATTAACTAATGCCATGGCTATACTCACTCTTAGAAACATTCAGGCTAATCCTGGTTTTAAAGATTCTAAGGAAATTAAAATAACCAGAAAAGAAGTTAAAAAACTTTACTTTTTCTACAAATATTTTGGCTGGTGTAATTACGCGATTGATTTTATGACTAAGCGTTGTTCAGGAACAAAGCTTTCTCCAACTATCAGAAATTGCGAAGAGATTAGTAAAAAAGTTAGTTTCTGGAAATAATTTTGTGATGAGGTTTATTATGTTATTTAGTATGAAGAAGATTACCGCTATTCTATCAGTTTTAGCTTTTTCTGTTTCATCTGCCTTAGCTGCAGACAATGGAGAATCACCAGTTGTATATGATACACCTCAGGAACTTCTGGAAGCTTCAAAGAAGGTTACAACAAAGTTTGAAGAAGGTGTTCATTATAAAGTTATTGAAGGCGCTGAAGTTTCTGAAAATAAGGAAATTCGTGAATTCTTCTCTTTCTTCTGTGGTCATTGCCATGCTTTTCTTCCTGTTATCAGACAAGTGAGCCTTGCTTTACCTGAAGATGTTGCTTTTGTTGGTAATCATGTAAAGTATCTGGGCGGGCCTATGGGACCTGAAATGCAGAGGGCGTATGCATCAGCAGTAAATCTTAGAGTTACAGACGCTTTTGTTGATAAAGTCGATGACAATATATTTAACAAACATCAGGTTCCTCAGAAGCATGAGGATATTGTTGCCTGGTTTGAGGAATTAGGGGTACCTGCGGAAACTTTTGAAGCACAGTACAAGTCTTTCCCTGTTATGAGTCAGGTTAGCCAGTATGATCAGTTGGCTGACGATATGGGAATAGAAGGTGTTCCTACTGTTATTGTTAATAAGAAATACAAAATTGTTACAGGTTCAATTAATGGTACTGACGAATATCTTGCTCTGGTAAATTATTTACTCACTCTTGATGACTCAAAAAATTCTGATAAGAAATAGTATAATAAATTAAGCTGGTAACCGCATTATCATAATATTGATAATGCGGTTTTTTATTGTTGTTTAATTTATTTATTTGATGTTTTTTAATGTAATTGACATTTTTTAATGTTTTTTAATTCTAGGTATAACATTTAACTTGTATCTGATGTAAAATACCAATGTTTGAAATTTTTTTTGAATGTAACTGTGCAAATGTTTAAGCATTCAAGTCTTTAAGAATATTAGGATGAATGTATGTCAGTAAAAGCAACAACTAAGTATATTTGGTTTAATGGTGAAATGGTTCCTTGGAATGAAGCAAAGGTTCATGTAATGACCCATGCTCTTCATTATGGTACCTCTGTATTTGAAGGTCTTCGTTTCTATAAGACTCCTAACGGAACTATTATTTTCAGACTTCGTGAACATATGCAGCGTCTTCTTAATTCCGCTCATATTTATCGTATCAATATTCCTTACACTCTTGACGAGTTATGTGAAGCATGCTGCAAGACTGTAAGAGAAAATGGTATCGAAGCAGGTTATATTCGTCCTCTGGCTTTCATCGGTGATGTTGGTCTTGGTGTTAAGCCTCCTGCAGATGCTAAGATTGAAGTTATTATCGGTGTTGTGCCTTGGGGAGCTTATCTCGGTGAGGAAGGCATGAAGAAGGGTGTGGCAGTTGGTGTTTCATCTTGGAACAGACTTGCTCCGAACACTATTCCAACCGGTGCAAAGGCTGGTGGTAATTACCTTTCTTCTCTGTTAATTTCTAACGAAGCTAAGCAAAACGGATACACTGAAGGTATTGCTCTTGATGTTCAGGGCTTCCTTGCAGAAGGTTCTGGCGAAAACGTGTTCCTGATTAAGGATGGCGTAATCTATACTGCTCCTATTACCTGCAGTCTGTTACCAGGTATTACAAGAGACTGTGTAATGAAGCTTGCCAAGGATCTCGGTATTGAAGTAAGAGAAGAAAGAATTCCAAGAGAGGCTTTATACCTTGCTGATGAAGTATTTATGACTGGTTCTGCTGCTGAAATTACACCTGTAAGCAGTGTTGACGGTCTTTCTGTTGGTTGTGGTGCTCGTGGTCCAATCACTGAAAAATTACAGAATGCTTTCTTTGGCTTGTTCAATGGTCAGACAGAAGATAAGTGGAACTGGTTATATCCTGTAAATAAGTAATCAGCTTTACATTATCCGTATTAACCGAAGCCAAAAGTTCATTGTTTACAATAGCTTTTGGTTTCTTTATTATTATACAAATTGATTTTTGTTTTCTTATTTTATAAATGGAGCTAAGTATGCCTAAATATCGTTCCTCTGTAACTACCGAAGGTCGTAACATGGCTGGCGCTAGAGCATTATGGCGTGCTACCGGGGTTAAGGATGGTGATTTCGGTAAGCCGATTATTGCTGTTGCCAATTCTTTTACTCAGTTTGTTCCGGGTCATGTTCATCTTCATGATATCGGTCAGTTAGTTGTCAAGGAAATTGAAAAGGCCGGTGGTATAGCTAAAGAATTCAACACCATTGCAGTGGATGACGGTATTGCCATGGGACATTCTGGTATGTTGTATTCATTACCTAGCCGTGAAATTATCGCGGATAGCGTTGAATACTCATGTAATGCCCATAAGGCAGATGCGCTTGTTTGTATTTCAAACTGCGATAAAGTAACTCCAGGCATGCTTATTGCCGCCATGCGTTTGAATATTCCTACCATTTTTGTATCAGGCGGTCCAATGGAAGCCGGTAAGGTTAAGGAACCTATTGCCGGTCATTCGAAGCTCGACCTTATTGATATTATGGTTATGGCAGCTGATAAGAATATTACTGATGAACAGATAAACATCGCTGAAAATTACGGATGTCCGACATGTGGTTCATGCTCAGGCATGTTTACTGCGAATTCAATGAACTGTTTGACCGAAGCATTAGGTCTTTCTCAGCCTGGTAACGGTTCTCTGTTGGCATCTCATGTTTTCCGTCGTGATCTGTTCGTAAACGCCGCTAAGCGTATTGTTAAGATGGCCAAGGATTACTATGAACACGATGATGAATCTGTTTTACCTCGCAGCATTGCAACAAAGGCTGCATTTGAAAATGCAATGACTCTTGATATTGCTATGGGGGGGTCAACCAACACTGTTCTTCATCTTTTGGCTGTAGCTCAGGAAGCTGGTGTTGATTTTACCATGAAGGATATTGATCGCCTTTCAAGACATGTTCCTCACATCTGTAAAGTTGCTCCATCAACTTCTGTTTACCACATGGAAGATGTTCACAGAGCTGGCGGCATCATGGCCATACTTGGTCAGCTGGATAAAAGCGGACTTATTCACAGGGATGTTCATACCTGTTTAGGTATAACCATGGGTGAGGAACTTGATCAGTATTCAATTGATCGTAATGCTTCAGAAGATGTTCGAAAGATGTACCTCGCTGCTCCAGGCGGAGTTGTGAATATAAGTCCTTTCAGCCAGAGCAAAGTATATGATGAAGCGGATACTGATCGTGTTAATGGTTGTATAAGATCCAAGGAAAATGCGTATAACCAGGACGGTGGTTTAGCTGTTCTTTATGGTAATTTAGCAATTAACGGCTGTATCGTTAAGACCGCAGGTGTAGATCCTTCAATTTATAAGTTTAGCGGTCCTGCGCGTATATTTGAAAGTCAGGAAGATGCTGTTAACGGCATTCTCGGTGGCAAGATCAAAGCAGGTGATGTAGTTATCATTCGTTACGAAGGTCCTAAGGGTGGTCCAGGTATGCAGGAAATGCTGTATCCTACTTCTTACCTTAAGTCTGTAGGTTTAGGAAAGCAGTGTGCTCTGATTACCGATGGTCGTTTCTCTGGTGGTACCTCTGGTTTATCAATCGGTCATGTATCCCCTGAAGCTGCTAACGGTGGTAATATCGGTCTTATCAAGGAAAATGATATTATTGATATCGATATTCCTAACAGAACTATTGCAGTACGTATTTCTGATGAAGAATTACAGAAGCGTCGTGCTGAAATGGAAGCATTAGGTAACAAGGCTTGGAAACCTCTGAACAGACAGCGTGTTGTTTCAGGAGCCTTAAAGGCTTATGCTGCTTTAGCATCAAGTGCTGATAAGGGCGGTGTAAGAGACGTCAGCAAGCTTTAATATAAAGCTTTTATGATATCGACAGTCATTTATGGCTGTCGTATTTAAAGGATAGATAAAAATGGAACAGCCAACAAAAGAAGAGTATCTCCGTAAGATACTTCTTTCTCCAGTTTACGACGTGGCGAAGGTAACGCCTTTGCAGAGACTTGATAAGGTTAGCGAAAAAGTAGGTGTTAACGTCCTTATCAAAAGAGAAGATCTCCAGTCAGTTCATTCATTTAAGCTTCGTGGCGCCTACAATAAGATTGCCGGTCTGACCAAGGAACAGCTTGCCAAAGGGGTTATTGCAGCCTCTGCTGGTAATCATGCTCAGGGGGTAGCTTTAACAGGTAAAAAGCTTGGAATCAAGGCTACTATTGTTATGCCGAATTCTACTCCTGATATTAAGGTTGATGCGGTAAGACGTTTAGGTGGTAACGTTGTTCTTTTTGGAGCAACATTCGATGAAGCGTATGCAGAATGCATCCGTATCTCAAAGGATAAAGGATATACTTTAATTCCTCCATATGATGATGCCGACGTTATTGCTGGTCAGGGAACTATTGCACAGGAACTTTTAAAGCAGGATTCTCATATAACCCATGTATTTGTTCAGGTCGGCGGTGGTGGACTTGCCGCAGGTGTAGCTGTATACATTAAACAGGTAATGCCTAGTGTTAAAGTTATTGCTGTTGAATCTGACGGAAGCGCCTGTCTTGAAGCAGCACTCAAGAGCGGAGAGCCTGTAACTCTCGACCGAGTATCTTTGTTTGCTGATGGTGTGGCTGTAAAGAGAATTGGTGACGAAACATTCAGAGTCTTGAAAGACAGTATAGATGATATTATTACCTGTACCAATGATGAAATCTGCGCAGCCATGAAAGATATCTTCGAAGATACCCGCGCTATTTCAGAACCTAGTGGTGCTCTGTCTTTGGCCGGTCTGAAGAAGTATGTTAAGCTTCATCCTGAGCTCAAAAATGATGAATCAGTAACCATGGCAGCCATTCTCTCAGGAGCCAACACCAAGTTCCATACTCTTCGTTTCGTTTCAGAACGTTGCGAAATTGGTGAAATGGGTGAAGGTATAATTTCTGTTAAGATTCCTGAAAAGAAAGGTGCATTCCTTGAATTTTGCAAGAAACTCGGGGGCAGGGCAGTAACAGAATTCAACTACCGTTTTGCTAAGGTTGATTCTGCCAGAATTTTTGTGTCAGTTCATCTGACAAACGGCAGGGAAGAACTTGACAGTATTATTGAAAGTCTCAGAAATGCAGGATACGAAGTATCAGACATGACCAACAATATACTGGCAAAGAATCATGTTCGCTATATGATAGGTGGTCATACTCCTGTTAAGGTAAATGAAAGAGCTTACGTATTTGAATTCCCTGAAGTGCGTGATGCTTTACTTAATTTCCTTGAAACAGTAGGAACTGAGTATAACATTACCATGTTCCACTATCGTTCACGCGGTATGGAATACGGCAGTGTGCTGTGTGCATTTGAAGTTGATGATAGTGAAGTAGATGAACTTAACCGTCATCTTAATGAGCTTGGTTATGAGTATAATGACGTGTCTGATGACCTTTCATATACTCAGTACATGAAACCTTAATAAGATTAGAAAAGAAAGCCGGACCTATGAAGAAAACTTTCAGTATATATGGAATTCTGGTACTGATGTCGACATTGTTACCCGATGTCTTATCAGCAAATGACGAGATTCCTGCAGACTGGAAGCTGTCCTCTCGACAGGCCGGCTATATCTTTTTTGAAAAAGCAGTCCCTAAAGCGGAATTCTCGTATTACAAATATAAACTTTCAAATCCCAATCAAAGCACTAGAAACATAGCTTTGGAGTTTATGAAGAACGTCAAAGGAAAAAACCTTCGACCTGTTCCAAAGATTAAAGGATGGGAATACAGCTATGTTGGTAATTTGCCATGTGCCACAGTGGTCAGCAGGGAAGATGACTATGCTGTCCTGATAAATGTCTGTGGTGAGGCTGAAGTCAGTGATATTTCAAGATTAATCAAAATTTCTAAAACACAGTTCAATTAATACGCAAAACCCCCGGTGTGTTTGTCTATTTAGCATTTCTTTTTTGTTATAATACTCTCTAGTTCTTGTATTAAAAAAATTATGGAAATGCCATGAGCAAAGAAGATATGACAGAAGATCTTAAAGTAGCAGATAACACCACTGAAAACGAAGGAGTAAGTGAGGGGGCTGAAGCAAGTAAGACCTACGAAAACCAGAATGAAGGTGAATTTCTGGAGTCATTAGAGAGACTACAGGGAAAGCAGAGACGAAACACGGTATGTATATTTGTACTGGCAGTAATGCTTTTTGGATTTGCCGGTTATGAATTAACCCGTCCTGAAGTTAAGATTCCTCCCCAGATTGATTACAGCAGTGATATCAGCAATTTGAAGAGCAGTATGAGTGCCATGGATTCGTCAGTAAAAAATATTGCCGGCGGACTCAGTACAAAGCTTGATTCAGGTGCTTTGGGAAGTGTAAATGCACAGCTATCGGGAATTGATAATTCCTTTAGTGCCATTCAGGCGGAAATAGCCAAGATTAATGCAAAGCTCGGTGAAGAAAAAACCGTTAATCTGAGCTGGGCGGTATTTGATGCCAAATATCTGCTTACTCTTGCTAACAGAAAGGTGGTTATAGATCGCGATTACGTTACTGCGATTTCTTTGCTTAAGGAGGCTGATACCGTAATTGCAGGTATAAACGATCCTCGCACAAGAAAAATAAGAGAAAGCATTGCTTCAGATCTGAATGTTCTTGGTAACATTCCTTCAATTGATCATGAAAAGACTCTGTTGCGCATTAATGAGCTCATCGGTAATGTATCTAAGATGAGAATCAAAGGCTTAAAGAAGGTTGATTTGCTTGAAAGCAGTGAAGTTTCAGGAAATGTGGATGACTGGTGGGGCAATCTTAAGGCTTCATTCAGTTCATTTGTTAACAGTTTTGTGGTTATCAAGAGAAAGGAAGTAACCGATACTGCTTTAATAGCTCCGGATAATGAAGCTTTTCTCAGGGCAAATCTTGAAAACTATCTTCTTCTGGCGGCAAAGGCCTGTTTCTACAGAGAACAGGAATTGTATACACAGTACCTGACTAAAGCTCATGAACTGGTAGAAAAGTATTTTGATAATACGGATCCGGTTGTTGTGAATACACTCAAGGGAATTACTGAAACCGCTTCTGAAAAGATTGCCACAGAAGATGTGAAATATCTTAACAGTACTGTGGAAATCAGTAATTTTATTAACGAGTTTTCAGGAAAGTAGGATCTAGAATGGTTAAATTAGTGATAATGCTTCTGGTGCTCGCAGGTTTAATGATAGCGGCGCCTATGCTGGCAAATAATCAGGGTTTTGTGTACATTGATACCGGAAGTCATGTGATTCAGCTGAGTCTGGTTTCAATGGTTATTATTCTGATTCTTGCCTATCTTGCTGTATACCTGCTGACAGCTGTTATCGGTAGAATCTTTAAGGTTAGAAAAGGATTGCTGAGCTGGTATGGAAACAGCCGTTCCGATAAATCCAAAAAGATTCTTGAGAATGCCATTTCAAAGTACATTGAAGGTGATTATGCCGGCGCTGCTGCTTTAGCGGAAAAAGGGAAAAAGTGGAGTGATGTTCAGTATGTGAACATTATTTTAGGTGTTGTTGCTAATTATAAGAGCGGCAACATCGAGGCCAGTAATAAGCTGTTTAATGAGGCTCAGAAGGTTCTCAGTGGTCATGCCGAAGCAATCAGTATTTTAAGGGTAAAAATGTATCTTGAAGCCGGAGAAAACGAAAAGGCTCTGAACATCATTACCTCTTTGAGAAGAACCGGTAAACCTTCAAAGATGATTTCTTCACTGTACTACAAATGTCTTGAACGTATGGGGAAGTTCAATGAAATTGTTGAAAACCGTAAAGAATTCTTAAGTAATGGTCTGCTGTCGGATGATTCATACAGACGTTATGTTTCCGAGAAGATTGTTGAACAGATAAAAGGAGCTAACGACAGATATGTTGTAGATCAGATGTTCAATGATTTGCCTGACGATATATGCGATAACATTGACGTATCAAATGCTTTTGCTTTGGCTTATAACCGCTTCGGTGAAGAGGTTAAAGCAGAAAAGATAATAATGAGATCCCTGAAGAGTACGGTTGATTCTTCAAGAATATACAACAATTTATCTCAATGGAATACAGCAAATCATAAGCTGACTGAATACTTTGAGAAAAAGTTAAAGAAGAATGAATCTGAACATCTTAATAACACGGATCTTATGTCTGCTCTTGCTAACATGTATATGAATATGAACGAATATGAGAAAGCTGTGGATTTGTATGAAAAACTGGTTACCAGTGCTCCGTGTTCGGATTATTTCAGTCGTTTAGCTCAATGTTATCAGCGTTTGGGCGGGTATCAGAAGGCTGCAATGTACTATAAACAGGCTCAAAATGATGATTAATATTTGATATATGTCACATATGTAGTACAATTTAAGTAAGTAGTTAATCCATACAGCCTTGGTCAGTTATTCTGGTAAAGGCTGTATTCGTATAATGGGTTTTTGAATTGTTTAGTAAAGTCAAATTATATGAGCAGAGATATCGTGAATTAAACGAATATCGTCTAGCTAAAGCTCAGGAATTTGTAAATGAAAAAGGGAAACTGTTTTTCAATCTGGTTCCTCTCATGCTACATCTGAACAATTCAGCTGTTCCATGTGCGCTGGCCGGTGATGTGCCACATGGTATCTGCAACTTCAAACTCAATGATATTCAGCGACAGGTTTTAGATGATTATTCTGTCGCTACAGCATCAGTTATAGACATCAATACAGCAGAAGAATCTATTCTTGGTTTGTACTGCATGGGTAGTACAGCTTCAGTGGGGCAGAGTCCAAACTCTGATTTTGATTACTGGGTGTGTGTGTCAGAATACATGCCCAATGAACGCATAAGACTTTTAGAGAAAAAGTGTAAATTCATAAAAGAAATGGCTGCAAGCAGTGAATATAAGCTGGACGTCAATTTCTTTATCGTGAAAACGGATAAGTTTAAACAGCATCTCAATGTAGACAAAAAGAACGCAGAAGACCTTATTGATTGCGGAATGGGGGTCGATGAGGAAAACTGTGGCACAGCTCTGCATATGTTCCTTTTAGATGAATTTTATCGCAGTGCCATATGTGTAGCAGGAAAGATGCTGACCTGGATGATAGTTCCATGTAGCCATGAGCATGATTACAATGAATATGTGAGGCAACTGTACGCCAAAAGAATTATCTCTCGCGATGAGTGGCTGGATCTTGGATGTATAGGTGATATTCCTTCCAATGAGTATTATGGTGCCGCTTTATGGTTGCTTTACAAAGGAATTGATTCACCTTTTAAAGCTTCAATAAAAATACTGCTTATGGAAACCTATAGTGCCGAATATCCGCAGACACAGCTGATTTCCATGAGAGTCAAGGACTGGATGCAGAATAATGAAGGCTACAGTCTGAACCTTGACAGTTACTACATGGTTTTTGAAAAAATCAGCAGGTTCCTGAGAAATCATAATGACTATGAAAGACTGGAACTTCTGAGAATCTGTTTCTTCCAGAAGATCAATGAAGGATTTGCAAAGATAGTAGATCCTCAGGCTCAGGCCGGGCGCCGTACTCTAATCAACAATATGATAGAAGCATGGGGATGGAGTATGGAAACAGTTGGCCGACTAAGCAATAGAAACACATGGAACATTGTTGATGTGGTTAATATATATCAGCGTGTGTTTAATGTGATGATTCAAAGTTACCATGCTCTGCTTACTTTCGGTGTGGAATACAAAGTTACCGATGCCATCAGCTACAGGGATCTCAGTGTTCTTTCCCGTAAACTGTTCGTGGTATTTGACAGTTTCCCCGGCAAGGTTAAACAGTATCTGCTCAGTAACAAGCTTAATTTGGCTGAAAAGAATATTTCCTTTATTGAGGCAAGAGACAGTACCGTACTGAAGAAAGGGTGGTATGTATACAACAAATCTCTTAATGATCCTTCACTTATTGGTACTCCTCCGATTTTTTATTTCAGTAATCTGGTATCTGCAGTAGCTACGTGCTACTTTAATGCTCTGATTAACAAAAAGACAGTCATTGAGGTGCATACTCCTAATAAAAACATTACTTCAGAAAGAGTACGTGGAATATGCAATGAATTAAAATCCCAGTTTGAGAACTATCCTTCTGTAGTGGGAAATAACAGTCTGCTCGGTGTTACTAATGTTAAAACCATGATAGTTCTTGTTAATTTTACTCAGGACCCTACCAGAAATCACAAATTCCAGGGGGGAATGGACAGATCTTCAATGAGCACTTTTTCCTATGGTAATTCAAATGAGTGTTTAATTGGATCCTTATCAGTGATTATGTCTAACTCATGGAATGAGATTATCTGTAATCATTACGAAGGTCAGGATGCCGTAGTGGATTTTCTTAAAGAAATGTCCCATATTTTTATACCAGGTGCAGCATTGCCTGTATCCACCACTGTACTTGATTTCAGTACACACATGGGGGATGTTATGGTCAGACCTGATATGGAAAATCTGATTAACCTGTGCATGAACAATCTGCATAAAAAACTTTTGACCAGCAAAAACATAACCATCGGCAAAGTTGATTATATTCTGCAGTTCAACTCACGAGCAATGAATCTTGTCAGGGCGGAGGAAGTGAAGGAGAAGAATCCTATAAAAGCTGAAATCATTAATGGCGGAGAGGCTAATAAGGATTTGGTTCCGTCCATAATAGAGGCAAACTGCATGTATGGCCTGACTCAGTACTTCTTTGTGAAGAATGATAATGATTCTTATCAGATTTTTAATTCATCTGAAAATCAGGAATTGAAAATTTATGACAATTTCAAGGCTTCAATAAGCGAACTGATTCTGGATATAACATCATACTATACTCACAGTCAGAGCAAATTTGCCAAGGAAAAAGAGAAGCACAAATATCGTCAGTACTTTAATCTTCCTCAATTCTTCCTTGTTGACGTAGCCAATAATACGATATCTCCGCTTTAATGAGGTAATTCCGTTATGTTGAACAAAAAAATATTTTTGGTGGGGGCAGTCGCTGTTACTGCCATGCTGATGACTCAGGCCTGCGGTCTTAGAGGCTCCCTGTATCTACCCGAGGATAGAGAACAGAAGAATAAAACGGTACAGGTAAATGAAGTGCAGAGTGAAAACACCGTAGCAGAAAAGGATGCTGAAGGCTCGGGGAACAAATCAGAAAATTCAGATTGATTCAGTTTTTGAATTCCGAATATAAAAGAGACTCTCATGCCGGCAGTATCAGATATGCAACCGGCATTTTTACGCAGATCTTTATAGCATAGTACAGAATGGTTTACCCAAGCAGTTCATATTGTTTGTTCTTCTTATGTCTTCTGATGCTCGGCGGTACTGCATGCTTCTTTCCTGCATAGACCTGGTTTTCTGATCTAAAACGTCAATAACCGGCTGAAAAACATCATTTATATCATAATGTTTATATTTCTGTTGTTTATGTGTGTTTTGATAATAGTTATGCCTGCTATACTGAACGCCTGAGCAGCCAGAATTAGCCCAAACGCTTAACAGTAGAACAGCTGGCAAATATTTTAGAATATTCATCAGACTTTTTTCCTTATCTCAGTCGCAGTAATTCCCCCCTTCTTTGATTTTCCAGTTGATACTGTTCTGGTCCGTAACAATTTTCTCATATGAAGGTACATAACTGCTACCGATGTCCAGACTAATATACCCACCATTGTCCCATGGAACGATAAAGTAGGTTGAATAGCTGCTGTAATGGGCTTTATAACCTTTTTCGCGTGCGAATCTGTTAAGATCGTAACCGCTTATTGTAAAACCTCTGACAGCGTAGGCATGACTCCACGAATAATCCTGTCTCTGAAATTTAATGCATGCCTTTATGTCAGATTCAGCCAATGCGGGATGTAATGTCGCATCCATAATGATTGCTATAATAATTAAGATAATTAATTTCATATATGTTGTCCTGTTATTGTTAGTTGTAAATGGTTGTAATGATCTGCCAGAAAGTTACCTGCCGCTGCCTCCTTTAATTGATCCTGAGTGATATTTTGTAGTGCCGTCACTGTAATGTGTTGTACATTTGTATCTGTCACCGTTAAAGTTTACGCTGCCGTGGTAGCTGCGGGAATAACCGCTAGAGTAACGGGTGGTGCCTGAAAACGTATGTGAAGAGCCGGATGAACGTGATGCGGTACCTCTTGAGGTGTACCCGTGACCTGAGTAAGAAAATGATTTTGACATAATTTTTATTCTCCATTGTTTAGATGATTTTGTTTCAGTTAGGTTTTTCATCCCTTAACAGTTACAAGTATAGGAAGTCATGTGAACGATATTTTTCTAAAAACGTACCTTTTTTATTAATGGAGAGAGATATGCAGGTGAAGATAAAAATTATCCATGATAATAATGTGCCTACGTGCTGCCGGGTTTAACTGATGATGTAATAATCATATGGCGGACAATATAAAAAACATGCTTTATACTGAGGAAGAAAAAAGTTAAGTTGTTTTACACAAAAACATCATAATGTGTATGGTATTTGCATAAAAATATAACAAGTTTTCCAAAATATAGTAAAATTTGAAAAAACGGGGAGTGGTCGTATTTTTCCTCCGGTTATTGATAAGGACAATACTCAGTCGGGAGTTTATATGAGTTTTATTTCAACTAAAAGTAATGGGTTGGTTTCTGTAGAGGATTTGGCAGTTAAGGAACTGGCACAGAAATATGGCACACCTCTGTATATTTATTCTAAGGCTCAGCTTGAAGAGCATCTGAATGCTTATAATGCCGCAAGCTCAGATGTGGAGCACTTAGTATGTTATGCAGTTAAGGCTAACAGTAACATTGCCATTTTACAGTTAATGGCTTCTCTGGGAACAGGCTTTGATATTGTGTCTGGCGGTGAACTTGC
This sequence comes from Ruminobacter sp. RM87, assembly GCF_000701925.1. Taxonomy (NCBI): domain Bacteria; kingdom Pseudomonadati; phylum Pseudomonadota; class Gammaproteobacteria; order Aeromonadales; family Succinivibrionaceae; genus Ruminobacter; species Ruminobacter sp. RM87. The sequence continues at coordinate 14,385 of NZ_JNKD01000005.1, forward strand.
ACGTGTTATCGAAGCGGGTGGAGATCCTAAGAAAGTTGTATATTCCGGTGTGGCAAAAACTTTTAGTGAAATCGAATATGCTCTGGATCAGCAGATTCTGTGTTTTAATGTTGAATCTCCGGCTGAACTTGAACGTATTAACAGTATTGCAATTTCAAAGAAAGTCAAAGCTCCTATTTCAATTCGTGTAAATCCGGATGTTGATGCAGGAACTCATCCGTATATTTCAACCGGGTTAAAGAACAACAAATTCGGTGTACCTGTTGAAACAGCTTTTGAATTATATAAACATGCTGCTACTCTTGAAGGCGTAAAAGTTATTGGTATTGACTGTCATATCGGTTCTCAGTTGACTTCTCTTACACCGTTTGTGGATGCTCTGGATCGTATTCTGGCTCTTGTTGACAGACTTGCTGCTGAGAGGATTCAGCTTGAACACATCGATATAGGTGGTGGTCTCGGTGTGGTTTATAAGGATGAAGTACCTCCTGCTGTCAGTGATTATCTGAAGGTTGTTAAGTCAAAGCTTGCAGGCAGAAATTTAAAGCTTATATGTGAACCTGGAAGATCAATGGTCGCAAATGCAGGTGTACTGGTTACCAGATGTGAGTATCTGAAGCAGGGTGAAGTATGCAATTTCTGTATAGTTGATGCTGCTATGAATGATATGATCAGACCTTCACTTTATAGTGCTTGGATGCGTATTGAAGAAGCGGATCATAACCTTGATCGTCCAGAAAACGTGTATAACGTTGTAGGTCCTATCTGTGAGACAGGTGACTTCCTTGGTAAGGAAAGATCTTTAAAGGTTCAGGAAGGCGATTTTCTGGTTATGCATGGTGCAGGTGCTTATGGCTTTGCCATGTCTTCAAATTATAATTCTCGCCCTAGAGCTGCAGAGTTAATGGTTGAAGGAGGCAAAGTACATGTGATTCGTGATCGTGAATCAGTATCTGATTTATGGCGTAACGAACACAAACTTTAATCATGTAAGCTGAGTGGATATGCTGATAAATTTTTCCAAGATGCATGGTTGTGGCACTGATTTTATGGTAATCGATGCCGTTACCCAGAAGTTTTTCATGTCTGAGAACAAGATTAAAAGTCTTGCCGATCGCAGATTCGGAGTGGGGTTTGATCATCTGCTTGTAGTTGAACCTCCCTACGATCCAGAGATGGATTTCCATTATCGGATTTACAATTCAGACGGTACGGAAATCCAAATGGGGGGAAATGGTGCCAGATGTCTTGCAATGTTTGTAACTCAGAAAAGACTTATTAACCATCGGGATATCCACGTCAGCACATTGGGCGGTAAACTGGTGCTGACCATGCTCAATGACAATCAGGTTCTTGTTAATATGGGGAATCCCGTATTTGAACCTGCAAAAATTCCGTTCAGAGCGCAGAATCGTACCAAGACATACCTTCTGCAGGTTGATTCCAGTCATATACTGTGCGGAGTGGTTTTTACCGGAAATCCTCACTGCATTCTTACTGTAGATGATATTAATACTGCTGACGTTTTAGGATTAGGGGAAAAGATATCAGTTCACGAACGTTTTCCTGAAAAAGCAAATGTCGGTTTCATGCAGGTGATTAACGTACATAAAATTAAATTAAGGGTTTATGAACGCGGGAACGGTGAAAACCTTTCATGTGGAACAGGTGCTTGTGCCGCAGTTGCAGTTGGTATAGAACAGGGGGTTTTAAAATCTCCTGTTACCGTTATTTCTGATGGCGGTGAACTTACGATAGAGTGGCAGGGGGAAGGTTATCCGGTAATGATGAAAGGTTCTGCGACTCTAGTTTATGATGGTGTAATTGAATTTTAATTACATTGATTCACTTATACCTCTGCAGGTTTCCATTATACCGTAGCCATTGGCTTAACCGTTGGAGAATGGATTATGCAGAATACAAAGTACAGCCTTTTTTACGAGGAAGTATCTGATTTCATTAATTATCTTACTTACGAAAAAAGATACAGCGCTCATACCGTTAAAAGCTATGAAAGGGAACTTCATCATTTTATAGAAGTTCTAAATAAAAAGTTGTCTGAATTAACCTCATTTGCCGATGCATCAGAACATGATCTAAGATTGGGGATCAGAGAAACAACATCTCTTGTTTCCAAAAAGGAAAATATCAGCAATCGTTCAAGAGCTCATCTGGTAAGCACACTAAAAAGTTTTTATAAGTATCTGGTGTTAATGGGACAGATAAAGATTAATCCCATGGCTGACATAAAAACTCCGAAATTTACAGCTGATCTTCCTGCTTATCTTACATACGAACAATTCGAAAAATTATCCAGATTACCTGATGATCCGTCTCCTAAGGATTATCGCGATCGGGCAATAGTAGAACTTCTTTTTGCCAGTGGAGTCCGTGTTTCCGAGTTGGTGAGTATTCAAATCAGTGATATTGATTTTGAGAAGATGGAAATCAGAATTATCGGTAAAGGCAATAAAGAAAGAATAGTACCATTCGGCAGTTATTCCCTCCAGGCAATGATGGAATGGTTCGCTGTGAGGGATCTGCTGGCAGCACCTGACTGTGATTATCTGTTTGTAAACAGATTCGGGGAACAGATGACAACCAGAGCAGTACAGATTTCAATAAAAAAGATGGGGCTGACCGCAGATATTCCTTTAAAGATTACTCCACATAAATTGAGACACTCCTTTGCTACAGAAATGTTGGCAGGAGGGGCAGACATACGAGTTGTTCAGGAAATTTTGGGGCATACTTCCCTGTCGGTGACACAGATATATCTCCATCTGGATATTGAAAGACTTAAAGATGTTTATACTAAAGCTCATCCTCTGGCTTTAATGGATGGTAATACTTCAGAGCAGAAAGAATAGAAAAGTGGTTCTGTTTGTTTATTCCGTTTTATATTTATTATCGGATAAAATAGTGAATATCAGTTAAAATAAGCAGAAAACAGGCCGTGTATTTTTTATGTGAATTTATGAGACGGGGGTGGAGATTTCTATGATTTTTTATCGTGACTGGCATACACCTCGTGTGCTCACATTGGATCTCGATGATACCTTATACGATAATGGTCCTGTGATTGATTATGCTGAAGATTACATTAAAACCAGAATTGGAGTTGAATATCTGGACGGTAACAGGTTAAGCAATGAGGTCTATTCCTCTGTACGTCAGGAGATGTTATCTGTATGTCCTGAACTTGAGTACGATGTTTCAATGCTCAGGTACTTTATTTTCAAGGAACTGCTTCTGCGAGCAGGTAAGTCGTCTGATGACTCCGGGGCTATAGCTGAGGATCTGATGCATGATTTTATAAAAGTCCGTTCACGCATTAATGTTCCACGTGAAACATTAGATGTTTTATATCGTTTAAAACAACGATATCCCCTGATAGGTCTTACTAACGGAAATTCCAGCCCGAAGCTGGCCAGATACGAAGATTGTTTTGATGAAGTTATACTTGCTGCGGTGAATATGCCTTCAAAACCTAATCCTGCCATGTTTCTTTATGCGGCAATGTATGTCGGAGTAGACATATCTGAAGTCTGTCACATCGGAGATAACGAGAATACTGATGTTTTAGGTGCGATAAAAGCGGGGGCAATGAGTGTTCGCCAGACTCAGTATCACTGTGACAATTCTGAGTTAAGAATTTTGCCTCATGTGTGTATAAACAATATCGCTGAACTAACGGATTTATTGCTGTAATAATGATAAGTTTGGGTGGATATCGAGTATAATAAATATAACATGGTTTTGTAAATCAAAAATGTATGAATTACATGATTTGCTTTTTTGAGTTCAGACCAGAACTTGTTTTATGTAAAGAGAGTTTGTCATAATGTCATTAGGATTTGTTGATAATATCGTTAAGGGGTTGAATCCGGAACAGCTTAAGGCTGTAACTTCGCCGTTATCAAACATGCTGATAATAGCTGGTGCGGGAACCGGAAAAACCACGGTTCTGGTAAGAAGACTGGCGTATCTTATTATCAGACATCAGATTCAGTCTCATAACATTCTTGCGGTGACCTTTACCAATAAGGCTGCTAAGGAAATGAATCAGCGAATTCATGATTTTATCGGTGAACAGAATACTAGATATCTGTGGTGCTGTACCTTCCACGGAGCCTGCTGCAAGATCCTGAGAAATTTTGCGAATCAGGCAGGTTTGAGACCAAACTTTAAGATTCTGGATACTGCGGAACAGACCAGAGTTGTTAAGGAGTGTTTTGAGGAACTGGAAATTGAAAAGACAAAGGAGATTTCCCCAAAACAGTACGCATCATACATTTCAGAACTTAAGGATAAGGGGCTTAGACCTCATCATGATTTTGGCGGGTTAAGCGATATTTATAAGCTTGATGATGTATATGCTCTTTATCAGGATAAGTGTAATAAAACAAATGTTCTGGATTTTTCCGAGCTGATTCTAAGATGTGTGGAACTGTTGCGTTCCAATCCGGATGTAAAGAATTTTCTGAATGGAAAATTCAAACAGATTCTGGTTGATGAATTTCAGGATACAAATTCAATTCAGTATGAATGGTTAAAGCTCATAAGCGGAGAGAACAGTAATGTTTTAATTGTAGGTGACGATGATCAGTCGATTTACGGTTGGCGCGGAGCGGTAATGGATATTCTCAATAGATTTTATAATGATTATCCTCACGTAACATTACATAAGCTTATCAGAAATTATCGTTCAACCAGTGCCATTCTTGCTAATGCCAACAAGCTTATTGGTTATAACCAGTCAAGATTTACGGAAAAGAACCTGATTACTGAAAGACATGATACAAATAAGGTCAGAGTAATTCAGACGGGTAGTCCTGACAAGGAAGCGGAAATCATTGCGCAGATTATTAAGAAGTACAAAGCGGCATATCATTATAAAAATTCAGATTTTGCTGTTTTATATCGTACTAATATGCAGTCAAGAGCTATTGAATCTGCATTTGTGAATGCTGGAATTCCTCACCGGATTATCGGAGGTTTGCGATTCTATGATAGAGAGGAAATAAAGAATACTCTGTCCTATCTTAGTCTTATTCTGGATCATGAAGATGATGCTTCTCTTGAACGTATTATTAACGTTCCATCACGTAAGATAGGTAAAGTTACCTTATCTAAAATTAAAACTGTTGCTTCACAGCAGGGGGTATCATTATTTGATGCATGTATGCTTTACTGCAAGGCCAATAAGAAATCACTGGGTATAAAGAATTTTGTCGATTTTATTCTGAGAGCAGGGAATGAATTCGATGAAAAGAGCAGAGATTTCGGTATTGGTGATCAGGTTATGAACCTTTTGGTGGAATGCGGACTTATAGAATATTATCGTCAGAAAGATATTGATGAAAACCATGATGAATTGAATCGCAGTAATAACATCAGAGAACTTGTTGACGTAATCAGTAATCTGGATGTAGAGGATTTTGATAACAAGCTGGATTTCCCTGATGAAGACTCTGTTACAGAGAACGAAAACAGCGCTCAGAATGTAAGTGATATTGCGGAAAACAGGAAAGAAAAAAACATACTGCCTGAACCGTCAGCTGATACCGTTTCTGCTCCGGAGGAACATGTTTCAGATAGACAGGCGCTGACCCCAAAAGATATTCTTCGAGGTTTTGTTACAACCGTTGCTATGAACGGAGATAATGATCTTGGTAACTCTAAAAATGATGATGATTCAGGGGATACCGGTGTTAATCTCATGACCATACATAGTGCCAAAGGTTTGGAATTTCCGTGTGTGATTGTTGCCGGATTTGAGGAAGGACTTATGCCTCACGGAATCAACAAATATTCATTTGGAGATAGCAAGAAGCTCGATGAAGAACGAAGACTTGCGTATGTGGCTATAACCAGGGCAAAAAACAACCTTGTGCTTACCTTTGCTGATATGAGAATGAGTTTCGGTAATTTCTTTTCGGGGGGAGCTAGTATGTTTTTCGATGAACTGGACAAGGATTATCTGGAATATTACGTTTACAATTCAAGATAACAGGCGAATCAGTGTAAGCAATTAGGGTTATTCATTTTCCAAAAACAACGCTTTAAGATGTCACCGTATTTTACGGAGATAATCTTATGACTAAAACACATTCAAGGCATCAGCAGTGGCTGAATCAGTATTATGAACAGCAGAGCCGCGGTCTAAGCACCACGCAGTGGACTTCAGAACAGGGAATATCGTATAAGACCTATTTGAAAAGAATCAGCAAATTGAGAGAACTCGGTCTTATCAGCGGTGGTTCCGCTAAATGTAAAGAACCGTCTACTGATGATAACACTGAAGGCAGTTCATGCAGGTCAAATAATCTGGAAGACTTGCGTCAGGCTGAAACAGCTTCCGAGGACTAAACCTTTACAACATCAAAAACTCACTGTGGTGTAGCACAGTGAGCTTCAATTTTAAATAACCCTAATTACTTACACGCATACGAATCAGCCCGTCTTTGACGATTTTTAGAATAATACTGAATAATTTCGTAAAAGGTTATTTCTGAAGCTCATTACCGACATGTCTGATATAGGTGAAATTCTATATTGTCAAGAAACAAAAAAAATTTAAAACCAACAAGCTAAGAATCGATTAAAGAGGAATATAAAGATATTAAAAAGATATGGTGCGAATGAAGGGACTCGAACCCTTATGCCTCGCGGCACTAAGACCTGAACCTAGCGCGTCTACCAATTTCGCCACATTCGCATTGTCTTGTATACTGGCACTCCCGGCGGGAGTCGAACCCGCGACCTCCGCCATCGGAGGGCGATGCTCTATCCAACTGAGCTACGGAAGTAGTCAACGAAGTACAATTATAAATACTTATGACTGCATGTCAACCACTCTTTGCATAATTTTACTACCAAAAATCCTGAAATGTGAATTTTTAGGCGATATTTTCATCTTTTTACTTTAAAGTGTTTAATAATTGTTCAAACAGGCTGTCCATAGTCTGTTTTTTTTCTTCTTCAGTACGATTATCTTTTAATTTTGCAGGCCAATGCAGATCTTCTTCAGGAAGTTCAAAGAGAAATCTGCTGGGTTCAACTTTGGTTTCAAGTCTTTTTCTGGATTTTCTGTTTTTGCAGTACATCAGATATAGTTCTTTTTTGGCTCTGGTAATACCGACATATGCTAAACGCCTTTCTTCTTCAATATTGTTTTCTTCTATACTGGTTTCATGAGGAAGCAATCCTTCTTCCATTCCTATAAGAAACACATATGGAAATTCAAGACCTTTTGATGAATGCAGAGTCATGAGTTGAACTTCTTCCAGTTCATATTCTTCCTCATTTCTGTCCAGCAGTTCTCTTACGCACAACTTATTGATGGCGTCATTTATCAGCATGTCTCCAATGAATTCATTATCATCTCCGTTAACGGCATTGTTCACCCATTTAAGGAGGGTTCTTACGTTTTCCAAACGTACTTCTGCTGCTTTTTCACTGCTTGAATCAAGATAAAGCCAGTCAGTATATCCAAGTCGTTCTGGCAGTTCTTCAAGATGTTTTTCCCATTCGGCACCATTTAAATCAGTTCTTATACTGTCAATCATATCGTAAAAGCTTCTGAAGATTGCAACGGTTTTTGGTTTTACTTCATTTATAAGTTCAGGATGATTACAGGCCTGAAGCAGCGAGATGCCGTATTTTTTCGCAAACGTATCAAGATAGCTTATTGATGTCGGTCCAATCTCTCTTTTGGGAATATTGATTATGCGTAAGAATGCTTTATCATCGTCATCGTTGGCTATAATTCTCAGGTAACTCATGAAATCCTTGATTTCAGCCTGAGCGAAGAAACTTGTTCCGCCAACGACTCTGAATGGTATATTGCTTTCCTGTAATGCTTTTTGAATTTCTCTTGATTGATAATTTCCTCGATACAGAATGGCGTAATCACTGTATTTGGTCTTATTCATGTAATGATGAGCCAGAAGTTCGGTTACCAGTGTTTTTCCTTCAAGAGAAGCGTCAGGCACTTCTATAACGTTTATTCTTGCACCATAATCCAGTTTAGAATGAAGCTGTTTAACGAAGTCATGTTTATTCTGAGATATAAGCTGGTTGGCGCATTTCAAAATACGTCCGCATGAACGATAATTCTGTTCCAGCATAATAACCTTAAGTTCTGGGAAGTCTTCTCTAAGCAGACTGATATTCTGCGGTCTTGCACCTCTCCATGAATATATTGACTGGTCATCATCTCCAACAACGGTAAATCTCTGACGTTTGGCTACCAGCAGTTTTATAAGCTGGTACTGGCTTGCATTGGTATCCTGATATTCGTCTACCAGCAGGTATCTTACTCGCTGTCTCCATTTTTCCAGAACTGTTTCATGATTCTGAAACATTCGTACAGGTAAATAAATTAGGTCATCGAAATCCACTGCGTTTATGGCTCTGAGCGTTTCTTCATAGCGCTTGTAGATAATGGCTGCTAATTGGTTGGTGTCATTGAGCTCCTGGTCAATTTCGTCATATCCGATAAGGTCGTTTTTGTAGCTGCTGATTTTGTTCTGCCAGAACTGACATTCGTCTTTAAGATGATCCTTATCTGCATAGGTTCCCTGCAGTTCCTGCAGAATTTCCTTGATAACAGTCATCTGATCATATTCGTCAAAAAGAGTAAAATTAGGCCTGATACCTGCGTAATGATGCTCCTGCCTCAGAATATCCAAACCTACGGAGTGAAATGTTGATACGTGCAGCCCCTTAATGGTATCACTGCTTAGAGAGGCGCTTATACGCTCTTTCATTTCTCTGGCCGCCTTGTTTGTGAAGGTAACAGCGAATATGTTATACGGCTTGTATCCACAGTCCTGAATCAGATGAATAATCTTTTCAGTAATTACGCGGGTTTTTCCTGACCCCGCTCCGGCCAGTACCAGACATGGACCGCTGATATAGTAAACAGATTCAAGCTGCTGTTCATTAAGTTGCACTTGCTACTCCAGAGTGGTATAAAAATGAATTTTTCCTGAGACAGCATTGTTGGCAACGACGCGATAGTCATGACTGCTGAAATCATCATCGTCGTTTGAATCAGGATCAATATCAGGCTTAACAGTGAATGTCTGCCAACAGAATTCTTCGATAAGTGATCTGTTATCCTCCTGACAGAAGAAGATAATAGAATGATTGTAGTTTCTAAGCTCTGTCATGAGTCGATTGACCAGCTTTTTTATATATTCCACACTGCAGTTCTGGAGATTTATAACGAGTACGCTTCCTTCCTGTCTGCGGATTTTTTTAGATGCGAACACAGTCAGGAGATTGCCGGCATCAGCATCAGGATTTCCGGTGTTTTCGGATAAGCCTATTTTGGGGAGAAGTGAATAGTATGATTTGCTGATATCAGTGGTTCTGGCATCAAGTTCAACACTGAGAATATTCCATTCTGATATACATGTGTGGTAAATAAAATCCGTGTCTTCTGAAGAATCTATAATCCAGTTTGACAGAAGCTTCCGTTTAGTTAATACATCGGTAGAGATACCGTATACTCCTTTGGAATAGTATATTTCGCAGAAGGATGTTTCATCAGAAATCAGATCATATGTTTTACGTGCAAGCAGTTTTCTGGGGGTTATGCCCAGAAGTTTTTTGATGTTTCTTATCCTGTCCGTGAATTTGTCAGGACAGGCCATAATCAGTTCACTGACTGACTTTGTGGGGTAGGCAAGGTCAATCAGATGATTTGGCTGTTCATAATTAATGAGTTCTCTGATAATCAGACCGGTTATGCGATTATCACTTTCGGCAGTGATATAGTAATTCCTTTTTTTTACCTGCTGTGAAAGCAGATAAACAAATTCATTTAACTGAATTTCATTAGAAATGACCATAGAACAGACTCCGCTTTGACACATGTACAGTGTATCTATAATGTTGTCTGTTATAAAAACGTCATCTATGTTATCGTTAATATGCGGGCAGAATAAAGCATCTTTTCCATAATAAAAAAGGCAATCGTCATCAGGGTCGGTTTCTGTATTGACTGCCCAGAATCCGTATGGCCCGTTAGGAATAATCATTGCTTTAATCTGCTGATTGTTGCCAATGGAAAATTCAGGATCATACCCGAGATTGAATCGTGATACTGTTTCATCAGTGATTCCCGCTTCATGAAAATAGTCTGTGGCTTGTGCCTGTTTGGCGCATATTCTGAAGAAAGATGTGTAATCTACGATCTTTGTTCCTCGGTCTGACATGTTTGTAATCTCATTAGGTGTTATTTTGGGATTGTTGATCTTTCTGGTATCAAGAAACAGTTCACAGGCTTTATCAAGCTGATCCTGAAAGTGAGGCAGATTAAAATCAATTCCTATCAATGAAAAAATATCGTAGGTACAGCCGCAACCATAGCAATGAATTGTATTATCCTTGGGATTAAAATGCATTGATTTCCCTGAATTCTGATGGTCTGGATTCAGGCATGAAAAATAATCGTTGCTGTTAATTCCTTTATATTTCAATAAATACTGAACTAAAAAACCTTTTAGTTTTTGCTTGGTTTCTTCGCGGTCCATATTAACCTCTGAGTTTTTCCAGTACAAGTGCAGCGATATTAAGCCCTACTACGGCAGTTACACACATTGCGGCTCCAAAAACAGGAACGTCATCTGCGTCGTTTACATCTTTTGCAAGTTTACCCTGTTCGGTACTGTAAACGGCTGTCAGCTTCATTTTTTTCCCTGCCTGAGGGTATCCGTATTCTTTTCTGAATTTTGCCCGTAATCTGGCAAGCAGTTTATCTCCCTTTGTTTCTGACAGGTCTCCTTTGGTAACAAGAAGAGGGTTGGTTTTTCCTCCTGCTCCGCCAGCTACAATCACTGTTTTCTTCATTATTCTGTGTATATGATGTATGTATGCGGCTTTTGCTGATAAATCATCGATAGCGTCTATATAGATATCTGCGTTTACATTGGAAATAATATCCGGAATATTATCGATCGTAAGTAATTTTGTAATTACATCGATTTGTACATCAGGATTTATGTCTTTCATCCTGCTTTTCATTGCTTCAGCCTTGTATTCTCCAAGGGTACTCTGCATAGTATGAAGCTGTCTGTTGGTGTTTGATTCATCAATAGTGTCTTTATCTATGATTGTGATATGTCCAACCCCTGTTCTTACGAGAGATTCTATTGCCCATGAACCCACTCCTCCGGTACCGGCGATACATACGTGGCTGTGCGCGAATTTGTTTACAGCCTCTTCTCCGTAAAGAGCACGTGGACCTCTGAACCTGTATTTTAAATTATCTGTAATTTCCATATTGTTTTCTTTTAGTTGTGTTTTATCTGTATGGTTGTTGCTTATTCCGGTACTTGTCATGTACTTCGCGGAAAATAATTATAGTTAAACGCTGAGGCTGAGACAGCGGGCGTAGAAGTCTTTGTGAACCTTAAGCACTATCTTTTTAATTTCAATCGGCTGTTCATTGACTGCACAGAGCGGTTTATGAAGTTCTTCAGGTAAAAATATTGCAAAATCACCAGGATGAAGTGTCACGTAGCATGCAGGTAATTCTTCTTCAATAAAACCTAAATCCTTTTCACTGTCAAAAGTATGTTTTATACCGGAGTTTTCCTGAAATTTTTTTAGTGTGAACCCAATGGTCTCACAACCTGTAAGAATTACATGAACATCAAGGAAATCTTTGTGATATTCAAATTTACGATTAGCAGTCAGTTCGGTTCTACTGGTATCAAAATTGGCATAAACCAGTCCTTTTTTCAGCTCAACCCGGCCGGATGCATTTAGAGCCACAGCTTCTCTGATGTATTTAACTAAAGGGGTATCATGTTCTTTTTCTGGAAGATCGTTAAAATTTCCACAATACATAAAGTTATCTCCTTGAATTATTCTTGCTATATTGTAGCACGCATTATCTACTGAGTTTGTTTTGTTGAGCCGTAATATTCTGTTTGTGTAACTGTAAGTTTTGTCTTATTAGTTAAAAAATCCTCCCGAGGGAGGATTTTTGATTTGTAACCAGAATTTAGTTGTTAGTACAATCAACTAGTTTGTGAGACACTTTGCTAAATCTTCCCAGTTATATGCAGTATTTTCTAATGACTGACAGGTGTCTTTTAATGTAAGAATTTTGCCGTTATGGTTGATTTTCACCAGAATCTTGTTATCTCTGTTTTTATAAAAATCAAAAATAAGTATAGAGTTCAGCGGAGAAAGATCTCCAACTTTGAACGTGTCTGCGGTATATGAATAGTCCTCGTTAGGTCCCAGAGTATTGCCGAGCTTTGATCCTTCAAGCAGGGTAAGGAAAGACAGCAAGGCTCTAGGGTCAATAAAATAAAGCTTTACAGGTTCATCATTGGTTTCTAAAAAGTCTTGCAGTGTTATGTGCAGATCGTTGAAAAGCCTTCTTCCTTGTTCAGTTGTCTGAATCTGACCGGTTACACTAGGTCCTACAGTAGTAAACAGGTTTGCATTATCTATGGCACTGAACTGACGTCTTTCTTCATTTCTCATGATGTCATCAAGAACAGTATTGAAATCATTAGCTTCCTGAATATTGATGCTAGGTAAGAATTTGTATATTTCGAAAATATAATCAACAATGTCGCGAGGTTCAACTCGTGATGAGTCAATTATCAGACTGTTACCATTGACACTGTTAAGAAACTTCTTTTTGAAAATACGCTGGTTAACGTTATCAACATAATTTTTAATCTGATTTGATTTCTGTTGTGAACTGTATTTTATCTTACCGAGTAATCTGTGTGTATCCGGGTAAGAATTAACCCAGTCTCTGAATTCTCTGGATTCATAGTATGCCAGAACATCAGGCTGCTCGTCCTGAATGTATTCAATTTGGATTTTGTCGTTGGTGAAGCTCTTAATAAGTCCGAGAACGAACTGCTCCCCGGTTTTCAGAGATATGTTGCTTCCGTCATATGCAAAAAGAACGTCAATGTTGTTATCGAATGTTTTGTGTGATAACAGCAGATTCTTTCTGGTCTGTGCGTAACTGGTTCCCAGCTGATTCACAGAGTTTATACCCGTCATGGTAAGTGCATCGTTAGGATTGGCAAGAATTTTTGGTTTCAGCTTCAATAGGGCGGCAAGTAAATTGGCACCTTCGCTGGTAAGTTCCTTTTCTTTCTGAGCCTTTTCCAGAATAGTGATTAACTTAGTGAAATTATTTGGATTGTCATATCCCCAGGCTCCCTTTGTTACAAAGGCTGCGGAAAAAATGAAATTGTACCCGTCAATTGCTTTATGTTCCAACTGAGAGGCGGTTATATCCTTGTTGATGGTTCTTACGCCGTAATTATTATCAAGAGCCCAGCTGGTAATTGGAAGTGAGGCTAATAATAGAGCGCCTGAAATTACAGAGACATATTTCTTAAAATGAAAATTCATATTAGACCTTCAAAAGTAAATTCTTTAATAAATGAATTGCTTTAGTTGTACTGAGCAAGTGACACGTCCTGACGGTAAAGCAATTGGTAAATAGCAAATATAATGATATTCCGTTATTTTACATCGACTGAAAAATATTTAGAGTGATGTTATCTTTGTTTTACGGCAATTATATAAGAAATTGTAGTTAAGATTTTGTTAATTGTTTACTTTCTGAATGTGGATCGTAATTTTTTGAAAAAACGGGGCTTTTAAAGCCCCGTTTTGGATGATATTAAAGTTACACGTAACTATTATTCGTTGTTGGCTTCCTTTCCGCCTGCGGCTCTGAAAGCTCTCTTTCGGTCAAGTTCGGTAAGTAACTTCTTACGTAAACGGAGACTTGTAGGAGTAACTTCAACAAGTTCATCATCATTGATAAATTCAAGTGCCTGCTCAAGTGATAGACGTACAGGTGGAACCAGTACAATGGCTTCATCGGTACCTGAAGCACGAACGTTGGTAAGCTTCTTTCCCTTCAGACAGTTAACGGTCAGATCATTTTCACGATTATGGATACCTACAATCTGACCTTCATAAACTTCCTGTGCATGTTCAATGAACATTCTGCCTCTGTCCTGCAAGTACCATATTGCGTAACCTAAGGCCTTACCGGTTTCATTTGAAATCATAACACCGTTCTTTCTCTGACCGATGTTTCCGCCACGCCATTCACCATATGAATCGAAGGTGTGATACATTAAACCGGTACCGGATGTAAGAGTCATGAATTCGGTCTGGAAGCCGATTAAACCTCTTGATGGAATAACATAGTCAAGTCTTACACGTCCCTTTCCGTCAGGAACCATATCCTTGAGGTCAGCCTTTCTTACACCAAGCTGTTCCATTACAGAACCCTGATGCTGCTCTTCAATGTCAATGGTAAGATTTTCCATCGGTTCCATCTTGACGCCGTTAACTTCCTTGAGAATAACTTCAGGACGTGATACCGCCAATTCGTAACCTTCACGACGCATGTTTTCAATAAGGATTGAAAGATGTAATTCACCTCTGCCGGAAACCTTAAATTTGTCTGGATCCTGAGTCTGTTCAACACGTAAAGCAACGTTGTGAACGAGCTCAGTCTGTAATCTTTCCCAAATGTTTCTTGATGTTACAAACTTACCTTCCTGACCTGCAAATGGTGAGGTGTTAACCTGGAAGGTCATGGTAACAGTTGGTTCATCAACAGATAACGGGGTTAAAGCTTCTACCTTGTCATTTGAACAAACGGTATCTGAAATCTGTAACTCCCCAAGGCCTGTAATAGCGACTATGTCACCGGCTTTTGCTTCAGCAACTTCAGAACGCTGTAAACCCATGTAGCCAAGTACCTGACCGATACGACCTGTTCTGGTTGAACCGTCTGGACTAACAATGGTAACAGCAGCGTTTGGTTTTGCTGTACCGCGAGTAATACGACCGATACCGATAACGCCAACATATGATGTATAGTCAAGCTGAGAAATCTGCATCTGGAAAGGACCATCTGGATCAGCCTTAGGTGGTTCAACGTTATCAATTATCGCCTGGAATAAAGGAGTCATGTCATCAGACGGAGTATTAGGATCTAAAGTTGCGTAACCATTTAAAGCTGATGCATAAATAATAGGGAAGTCCAGCTGTTCATCGGTGGCGCCTAAATTGTCAAACAGATCGAAAACCTGATCAATAACCCAGTCAGGTCTTGCACCAGGACGATCGATTTTGTTGATAACCACGATAGGCTTGAGTCCCTGCTTGAAAGCCTTCTGGGTTACGAATCTGGTTTGTGGCATAGGACCGTCAACTGCATCAACAAGAAGCAGAACAGAGTCTACCATGCTCATAACACGTTCTACTTCACCACCAAAGTCAGCGTGACCCGGAGTATCTACGATATTGATTCTGTAGCCATTCCATTCAATAGCAGTATTTTTAGCTAATATGGTAATGCCTCTTTCCTTTTCAATATCACCGGAGTCCATTACTCGTTCCTGTCCATCCAGGGAACGATCGAGAGTTCCGGATTGGCGTAATAATTTATCTACTAAAGTTGTCTTGCCATGGTCTACGTGAGCAATAATGGCAATATTACGAAGTTTTTCTAACATACCAGCCTCTGCTATTATTAAAATTCGGGGCTATTGTACATTTATTTATGTGATCTGTATAGCAAAAGATATAATTTTATACAAAATTATGTGTTTTTTAATAATTTAAGACGTTGAGTCTATAGAAAATTATTAAATTTTTGTCTGTTATAAGAGAAAAACTTCTTTTTTGGTGCCAAAATTTCTTCCTTTAACCGAATCATTGTTATGCAGGGGGATATTTTGCTGTCTTTGTAATCTCCTTCTTCGGTTTTAACATGGCGAGAGTACCGGTGATAATTTCTGTCTTTATATGTTTATAAGTCATTATTTCTGTTGTGGTATAATGCATGACAGTTAAATGGCTGTGCCTGTTTGCAGCTTTGTTTTTGTTTTTTTTAAGGTTTTGTCGTATGTCAATGGTAATTATTAAAACAAATGTCGGTGATATCACTCTTGAATTAAATCCGGAAAAAGCTCCTGTAACCGTAGATAATTTCTTAAAATATGTTGCTGATGGTTACTACGAAGGAACTATTTTTCATCGTGTAATCAAGGGTTTTATGATCCAGGGAGGAGGCCTTACAGCAGGTTTAAAGGATAAGGCTTCCCGTAGAGCTCCGATAGAAAATGAGGCTGATAATGGTTTAAAGAATGATAAGTATACCATTGCAATGGCAAGAACCATGGATCCTCATTCAGCTACCTCTCAGTTCTTTATTAACACCAAGGATAATGATTTTCTTAATCATTCAGGTAAAGATCTTCATGGTTGGGGTTACTGCGTTTTCGGTAAGGTTGTTGATGGTTTTGATGTTGTTGATAAGATTGAATCAGTAAAAACAACCAATAAGTTCAGACCTTACGGCGACGTTCCTGTAGAGGATATCGTAATTAACGAAGTAGTGGCCAAGTAAAATAGTGAGAGTCTTTGTTATTGCAGATCTCCACTTGTCAGTGGATACTCCTGAATTACTCGATAAATTCAGGGCTTTCGCTGACGAGATTTCGGTTGAGGATGAACTGTACATTCTAGGGGATCTTTTTAATTATTATGTCGGTATAAATCCTGATGATAAGGTGCATACTGCTGTCAGGGAAATTAATTCATCCATAATTTCCAGAGGTGGCAAGGTGTATTTTATCCATGGAAATCGAGATTTTCTGCTTAATAACAGAGATGCCAGTTATTTTAAAATTCAGCTTCTTAAAGATATCAGCAGAGTGGAGATTAATGGTTCCGTAATTGCCATGGTTCACGGTGATGAACTCTGTGATGAATCACTGGGATATCGTTTCTTCAGGTGGTTTAGCCGTTGCGGTTTTATGCAGTGGCTTTTTAATGTGTGCACCTCGTACAGTTATCGGGCGGAAATCGCCATGAACATGCGTGACAGGAGCATACGTAATTTTGCTGCTGCCAATTTTGTTAAGCGGATGATAAATACTGACAAGGCTGTTAAGCTTATGAAAAAAATCAGAGCAGATGTGTTAATCCACGGGCATACCCATAATGCTGAAGAAGTTATGATTGATAATCAGTATCTTATTATGGATACAGGCGATTGGAATCAGAGAGGATTTTCTTATATAAAGATTGAGTATGATAAGGTTAATCCTGAAAATAGACCTTCAATAACCATTGAAAAAAGGAATTTCTAATTTTACCCTAATCATATAATTATTATTCAAAAGGCATTTCCATCGGAAATGCCTTTTATATTTTGTTAATCAGAATAAAAGTTTAGTGTGCATACGGAATCCGTACTTTATTTCTGCAGAAACCATAGGAAGTCACATAGTCCGCAATAACGTTGCCTGTGTCAGCTGTTTTTATAATATAGTGATTGGCTACATTAGCGTGATAAAAGTTCATTGATGAACAGTCTTCTTCTGTTGTGATTTTCTTTATATCCTGTGCATAATCACTAATTATGGATTCTGTTTTCATTTCCTTTGGTATGATGACTTCAAAATCGTAAACTACTTCCAGTTTGTCTTCATCAAGAGACACCTTTTTTAGTTTCATCATATCGTTGGAGTTCTTAGCCAGTGCGTCAGGAGTATTGCTAAGAAATATCTCTGCTCTGATATCGTCCATTCTTTCGATTAAAGGCATGTACATCAGAGCCTCTGATACATCTTCCAGATCGTTTGTGGCGGTCAGATCAACTGCCATTGCGGTAGATGTCATACCGCACATAAAAAGAGTAAATAATAAATTCTTTATCATAATCAGTGTGCCTCGCTCCAGTTTTGTCCCACTCCAACGCTGACCTCAAGAGGTATTTCAAGTTTTATCACGGAAGACATGATTTCTGAAATAATTCTGCTATATTCTTCTACAAATTCTGCTTTAACTTCAAAAATTAATTCGTCATGAACCTGTAAAAGCATTTTTATGTTGTCATCCGGGAGTTTGCTCATCCATTCATCTATCCGGATCATTGCTGATTTGATAATTTCAGCCGCGCTTCCCTGCATTGGTGCATTTATTGCTGCTCTTTCTATCCCGGAAAGTGCCATTTTTGACGCGGTATGTATGGCATCAAAATTCAGCTTTCTTCCGCTTATGGTTGAAACATATCCATTTTCATGAACCGATTTTTTGATTTCGGCCATATATGTTTTTACTCCAGGGTATTTGGCGAAATAATTATCTATGTAGTTTTTGGCAACATCGTTGGAAATATTGAGTTGTTTAGCCAGACCGAAACGGTTCATACCGTAAATCAGTCCGAAATTAATAGCTTTGGCTGAACGTCTCATATCGGAAGTAACATCATCTAAGCTGATATTATGAATCTGAGCTGCTGTTGATCTGTGAATATCTTCATGAGCATTGAATGATCTGATCATGTTATGCTCGTTGGCGATATGAGCCATAAGGCGTAACTCAATCTGGGAATAGTCAGCTGCTACGATTTTGTATCCAGGCTTTGCTGCAAAACCTGCTCGAACGGCTCTTCCTTCCGGTGTTCTTACCGGAATGTTCTGTAAATTTGGATCGCTTGAAGATAATCTACCTGTTGATGTTCCTGTTTGATGGAACAAGCCGTGAATTCTTCCGGTGGATGCATCAACCAGAGCAGGAAGTTTGTCAACGTAGGTGTTGATAAGTTTTGCCAGAGCTCTGTAATTAAGGATAAGTCTGGCTATTTCATAGTTCTCGGCAATTAGAGAAAGAGTTTCTTCTGATGTTGATGGCTGACCTGTAGGAGTTTTTTTGGGACAGTCGATACCGAGTTTATCATACAGAATGTATGATACTTCCTTGGTTGAGTTGATGTTGAAATCCTCTCCGGCCAGCATGAGTATATTGTCTTTAACTTCCCTCAGTTTCTGATTAAGGGATAAGCTCTGTTTTGAAAACTCGTTGTTATCCAGATAAAAACCATTGTTTTCCATTTTGTAAAGAACTTTTATCAGTGGTAATTCCTGAACGAGATAAGCCTGTTTGTTTTCAGGCATTTCATTTAATTTTTGACCTATGATCTGATGAAGGTTCTGTATTGCCTCAAGGTGTTTGAACGCAAATTCAGCTGCTCTTTCAACCTCTACTTCTGTCAGAGGAATTTTCTGTTTTCTTTTGCTTGATGGTACGGCTACAGAACATAATTCCTGTTCGTCATCAAGACTTTGGCCTAAGAAGATTTCTGATGCTTTGGATAAATCCGTATCTGCTGCCGAATTAAAGCTGTGGAGTTCATTCATTATATCCTGATATGGCATTGTTATTTCAATACCATACTTATCCAAAGTATGCATCAGATCTTTGATGTCGTATGAGATTATTTCCTTCTGTCCGTTGTTGATGACTGGAGATAAAGCCGAGAACACCTCTGAGTATTCAAGCTGAGCCGGAGCTCCTAAATATGTGTGTCCCAGTGGTATGTAGAAGTCGCAATTAATTGTCCTTATTGCAAGCCCTGTTAAACAGGAATTTACTGCGTTAATCCATGTTCTTAAAGGATAAAGAACAGGGGAATCACTGATTTTCAGCTCTGCTATAAGCATTTTCAGTGTATTTTCGCTGCTTACGGTTACACGGATATGTTTCTTTTGAGACAAATTGATGTTTTCTGAACTGCGATTGTCAGTAATGGCGTCTTCACTGTTTGTGCTTTCCTGCTGAGTGGAAAACAGATCTCCGTTGGCTTCATTGGCGATGCATGCTTTTTCGGTGGCGATTAATTTAGTGAATTCACAAGCTGTGTATATTTCCAGCAACGTTTTGTGATCGGTTTTCTGTCTTACAAGTTCTGACGGTTTCAGCGGTACGTCCACATCTGTCTTAATTGTTGTGAGTATTTTGGACAGTCTGACGTTTTCCTGTTGTTTAATGAAGTTTTCCGCAAATGTTTTTGAGCCGCGGAAATTAAGATTTTTTACCTCATCAAGGTTGGCAGCAATTTTTTCAATTGAGCCAATGGAATTTAACAGTACAGTTGCTGATTTATCACCTATGCCGGTCATTCCTGGAATGTTATCGGCAGTGTCTCCCTTGAGTGCCAAATAATCACTGATAAGCTCAGGTGGAACCCCGAATTTTGCTATTACACCGTCACGATCCATAACAGTGTCGTCCATGGTGTTTACAATGAATACATGTTCATTAACCATTGCCGCAAGATCTTTGTCTCCTGTTGCAAGGAATACATCCATTCCTGATTCTGAACCTAGTTTTGCATATGTTCCGAGAACATCGTCAGCTTCAACACAAGGTACGGAAATCAAAGGAATTCCCATGGCTGTAATTATTTTTTTTATGGTATCTACCTGGGCTCGGAGGTCGTCAGGCATTGGTTTTCTCGTTCCTTTATAATCGGGAAACAATTCATGTCTGAAACATGGACCATGAGCATCGAATACTACCGCAATGAGTGCATTGGGGTATGATTTTTCCAGTTTCTGAATCATGCTGATGTAAACCTTTGTGGCTCCGGTGGGTTCGCCTTTACTGTTGGTCAGACCGGAACGGGCCGTGCTGTAGTAGGCACGGTACAGAAAGTTATTACCGTCAATGAGTACTAACTGTGAATTTGTGGCCATGTAAAATCCTATTTCAGTAATTTAATGTGTTGATATTTTTTTTCTGTGAAAACTAATGAGCTTTTATGGCTTCTCCGATAAGCAGACCGGTAACGGCCGCGCCGACTCCCAATACAATACTTCCGGCAATGTAAAGGAATAATTTGATGTAATCAGATGCATGAATTAGATTAACTGTATCGAGAGAAAATGTCGAGAAAGTCGTAAATCCACCCAACAGCCCGGTAATCAAAAGAAGCTTCAGCTGTGGTTCCAAATAGTTTTGACTGAGTACGGAGGTAAGCAGTCCAATCAGAAAGGAGCCTATGATATTTACTGTTATTGTTCCATAGGGAAATTCTTTTCCGAAAAATGAAGTGATAGCACCAGTGGTCAAGTACCTGCATACGGCTCCTATTGCCCCACCGGCAGCTACCAGGAGTATGGGTTGAATCTGCATTTTATTTTTCTCTGATTGTCATTGACCAGCCAAGTTCCTGCTGCCTCTGACATTCTTCTTTCAGCAGGGTGGCTCTCAGGTAATGATTGTCCAGCCAGTCTTTAGTAGTGACAAGCTCTAGTCTGCCGTATTCAGGCATGTTAAAACTGATCTCTCCGTCAATGGCATCAGGACTGCGACGAACACATATTATAATGGCCAGACGTAATATTCTTGCCAGAGCACATGCTTCTTCATAAGATACGGCACTCTGTTTTTTTAGGGCTTCAAGCTTAAAGGCATCTCTTTCATTAAGCAGAAGAGCGCTGAGAAGATGTTTCTGTGCATTGGTGAAACCAGGCATTTCAATGTTATCGATTATGTAAGATGCATGTTTAGGGGCTTTTTTATATTCGATGCACAGGCCTATTTCGTACAGCATGGATGCCCATTTTAAAACAGGTCTTGCCGAAGGGTCGTTAAGTTGCCAAGCTTCCTTGAGATTGTCAAAAGCAAATAATGATACCTTCGTTACTCTTTCAGCCTGTTCCCTGTCAATCTGATATCTGGTAATCAGGCTGTCCACGGTTTTGGTCCTGATATTTCTCGGAGCGTAATCTCCCAGCATCCTGTAGATAACCCCTTCACGCAGAGCTCCTCCGGCCAAAGTCATTCCCTTGATATCAAGTATTCTGAAAATGGCAATTAAAATTGATAATCCTGAAGGGAAAACAGTCAGTCTTTCAGCAGATAAGCCGGCAATGTTAAGTTTGGAAAAAGCTCCGGATTCAAGGGTCATTTCCTTCAGATGAATAAGCTTTTCGAGTGTTACCACCTCACTTTCGCCGTTGGATATCATAATTTCCTGAAGTGACTGAATTGTGCCGGATGCCCCGACACATGTTGCAAATCCTTCTCTCAGGTATTCATCAGCCAGAGGAGATAATATCTCTATTGCCGCTTCAATGGCTTTATCGTACTTATCTTCGGTGATTTCATCATCGGTGAAGAAATTGTTTAACCAGGTTACACACCCCATTTGAGTACTGTGGAGAACCTTTACATTAAGCCCTTGACCTATGATAAGTTCCGTTGATGCCCCGCCGATATCAATAACGAGTACGTTACCTGATGCACTGGAGGTGCTGACGACTCCGTGGTAGATTGTTCTGGCTTCTTCTTCTCCTGAAATGATCTCAATGCTGTGTTCCAGTATTTTTTCCGCCTTTTCAATAAAAACGGATGCATTCTTCGCAAGACGCAATGTCGCAGTGGCCACGATTCGGATATTCTGTTCCGGGATATCTTTTAGCTGTTCTGAGAAAAGACGGATGCAGTCGAGCCCCCTTTGGATTGCTTCGTCAGAAAGAATATTGTTTTCATCGAGCCCCTGAGCCAGTTTAACTTTGCGTTTAACTCTGGAAACAGCTCTGATTGCGCCGGAGACATTTCTGACAACCAGCATGTGGAAGCTGTTTGATCCCAAATCTATTGCTGCATATAAAGGAGAAGAACCAGGCATATCCGTATTCCTTAAATTCTGCTTTTTTCCAGTCTGACTTTTGAATGAGAGTGAAAGAAGGCCAGATCTTAGTATATGATTGAAAGTTATTTACAGTATACATTATATGTATCGGCTTGTGTTTAAATGGATTTTTCATTAGCTTTTTATCACAAATTATTGCATTGGTTTCAATATTCAGGTAAAAATGTCAGTTACTGGATTAATATAGTGATGCTCTGTGTGGATTATTTTTTTATTCACTTTAGTTTCTTGGCATAAGTTCACAAAAAGGAGAAATAATCTTTTTTGGGGGAATTTAACAAAAAATAAGCTGTCAATATGTTATATTGAGGGCTTGAAATGTTTCCAGATGTATGCCGGCCGGAATTCTGTTTATGTGTCAGTTGGGTAAGCCGAAATGTGCATCGTTATAAAGTTGGTTATAACAAGTCGTAATATTCTTTGGCTGGTTTCTGTTATGCCAATGGGATCTCTGGTTTTTAATAATTATAAGGAGATATAAATGAGTGATTTAGTAAAAGAAATTGATGATGCTTTATTTGAAGAACAGGTGCTGTTCAGCAAAAAACCTGTGCTTGTTGATTTCTGGGCTCCATGGTGCGGACCATGTAAGATGGTTGGTCCTGTTATTGAGGATTTGGCAGGGGAAATGAGCGACGTATCCTTTGTTAAGGTTAATGTGGATCAGAGCAGAGATTTTGCTGCGCAGTACGGAGTGAGAAATATTCCTACATTACTGGTGTTTAAGAATGGTGAGCTTGTTGCAAAACAGGTCGGTGCCCTGAACAAGCAGAAAATGAAAGAGTTTATTGAGCAGGCAACAGCTTAAGATATTGCCTTGACATATCCGCGGGGCAGTTCTTCTGTGGATGACGGTTTTGTCTGTGTAGATTGTAAACATCCTGATTTTCAATATTTCAGGATGTTTTTATTTGAGAAAAGAAGCTGTTGTGTTTGTTGAAACTTCGGTTAATTATCCGGTGTTTCAAGCTTGCTTTCACGTATTTTTTTTAATGCTGCATCAAAACCTATCTTCCAGCCGCGTCTTACTTCCTGATTTATGGATTTATATTTTTCAGGCTCGCAGAATCGAATGGTATCACTTATTTTGGCTTCGTTGCCTAAAATCGCAACCCATTTTGGATCGTAGTTTCTTTCGGTGATGGCATCCCATTCCAAAACTTTTTTCATGGTTGATTCAAGTTCATTGGGATGTTCCAGTGCGTATACACCGATTGTCTGGCTGTAGACAGAACTTAAACGTGTAACACCTTCCTGCACTGATTTATCCAGAGATTTATTCGCATCGGAACGGGCTCTGAGCTGTGCCGTGTAGAACCAGAACATTGCCGTGTCATAATGTCCGGATTTATATACCTGATCAGCATAAGCAAAAAGTACAGGTGGTTCATAATCATTCGGGTTATCCATGACCATTTTTATGGTATCCAGGTTGCCATCAGTAATTTCCTGTACAATCCTGTTGGTTTTTTGAGTATTCAGCTTGAGATAATCACCTTTTAACGTGTTCAGCATAAGTGACAGTTCTTTGGAGGTATTATTTGTAGCTACCTCATTATTGTCATTAATTTTTCTTCCGTCAGCTGTAACGGTAACGCAACCGGTGGTGATAACAGCTGATATTACTGCATATGCGACAATTTTGCTTAAATTCATTTTCAGTTCATATCCAACAAAATTCAAACTTGGTTTATTTTATCAGTAATGGTTAAAAAAACGAAAAATTTGTGCTGTTCGTCGTCAAATTATCGATGTTCATTAGGTTTTTCAGATTGTAACGATAATTACATGAAAGTATAATTATCGCGTATTTATAATAAGCAAAGGATGCTTAAACAACGGAATCATAATCATGGAACAATACAATATTCTCCTCCTGTGCGGCGGAGACGGATCTGAACACGAAATATCTCTTGTGAGTGCCTCATATATTGAGCGGCAGTTAAATACATTTCCTGAATTTAATGTAATAAAAGTAGTTATTCACAAAAACGAGTGGGTTGATGAGTCAGGTAATCAGTGTAGTATAAATTATAATCATGAGCTGTCTTTCAAAGATTCTTCGTATCATATTGATTACGTGATTCCATGCATTCACGGTGTTCCCGGTGAAACCGGAGATATTCAGTCACTGCTTGAAATCATGAATCTTCCTTATCTTGGATGCGGTTCAGAAGCAAGCAAGCTATGTTTTAACAAGGTAAGCACAAAGTTATGGCTAAGTGCAATAGGCATTCCTAATACACCTTTCAGTTTTATTGATTCAGATAATGAAGAGAATCTGAGAAAGGCTCATCATTTCTTCAGACAGTATGGAGCTGTTTTTGTTAAGGCTGCTTCTCAGGGATCTTCTGTTGGCTGTTACAAGGTTTCAGATGAAGCCTCACTTGATGAGTATATCAGAAAGGCTTTTGGATACAGTGAAGATGTTCTGCTTGAGCAGGCTGTAAAACCGCGTGAACTTGAAGTCGCCACATACGAATATGAAGGCAGGCTGGTAGTGACCAATCCCGGGGAGATTGTTACCCCGGATAATGATTTCTATACCTTTGAAGAAAAGTACAACAGTACTTCAAAGTCAACCACTATTGTGGAGGCCAACATTCCTGATAATCTCAAAGCAAAGATTCGAGAATATGCCGCCAGAGCTTTCAAGGTTCTTAAATTAAAGGATTTATCCAGAATTGACTTTTTCCTTGTTGGTGAAGATCAGATTTTGTTAAATGAAATCAATACCTTCCCAGGAATGACTCCTATATCAATGTTCCCTAAGATGCTGGAAAATCACGGGGAAAAGATGACTCAGTTCCTGTACAGCGCAGTAGTCAATGCTGTAAAGGGAAAATAACAGAGTTGGACTGATGTGTCGTAAGAGACCCCGTGTAATGTCTTATTACATGGGGTTTTTCAGCTTGGTTAGACATGGAATTCAGTATTTCTATTTCAGGTGCGTCGTAAAACTTATATTCAGGTTTTAGATGATTAAATTTCATATTAGAGAGGAATTGCAGGTATTGAGAGATTTTTTTTGTCTATAATGAAGTAAGCGTCTTTATTTTTACTGATCTTTGTTTTGAGGACATAAAGAATAAAGTTGCATTCTTCAGTGTTGTATTTGCATTTTGGTGGGGAAAAATGACTGAACAAGAGATAACGACTTCTGAAAAGCGTGAACAGCCTGAAACAGTCTCGGCTCACGTACAGGAAGGTGGACAGCAGAATAAGAAAAAGTCTTCATTGAAGCAGAAAGCTGTTACTTTTTATCAATTTCTGAAGAAAAAGCTCTCCTATCTATTCTTTTTATCCAAAAGAATAGCTGATGATGAAATAGATGTTCTGGCTTCATCTCTTTCTTATACTACCATAATGTCGCTCATTCCGGTTCTGGCCGTTCTTTTAAGTGTTTTCTCACTTTCTCCAAGTTTCACTACTTATCGTGATGAAATGATGAATTATATTCTTAACAATATGATGCCTCAGGTAGGAGGGGTATTAAAAGAGAACATAGATTCTTTTGTCTCAAATGCATCCAAAACCACGGCAGTAGGTGTTATAACGCTGATATTTATAGCTCTTGCGTTGATTAGACGAATTGATATCACTCTTAACAGAATCTGGCATGTTAAGCTGAACAGATCCAAGGTAACCACTTTTTCAGTCTATTGGACCGTGCTGACGTTGGGACCTATTCTGCTGGGAGCTTCTATTGTTGTTTCTTCTTCTATTCTGGCATCCAATTATCTGGGGCAGAGTTCTGCTGCAATCTGGCTGAATACCTTGGGGATGAAGATGCTTCCATGTTTTTTAACCTTTGTGGTTTTTACTTTATTGTTCACGGCTGTTCCGTGTACTAAAGTAAATTTTACTCATGCAGTAATAGGCGCTTTATTTGCTGCTCTTGTGCAGGAATTACTGAGACAGTTTTTTACCTACTACATTATGAATTTTACCAGTTATACACTGATATACGGAGCCGTAGCAGCACTTCCTTTACTGATGGTATGGACATATATCAACTGGTATATTGTTCTGCTTGGAGCAGAAATTTCCGCTTCTTTGTCTAGTTACAAGCAATACAAACTCCAGCTTCAAAATGAGAAGCAGTAGAAAATATCACTAGATAATGAAAAAGCATACTCCAAAATAGTATGCTTTTTTTGTGGAAGCTACATTACACTCACGATTTCACTGTTTGGGAACCAGCGTTTCGTCAGCTTTTGCGTCAGGTCTTTGTGTTTGTGGTAAATTTCCGTGGCTATTTCTGTACATTTATCCATAGACTGATAATCACGTATGGCATCAGCCACGCGGTAGGATATTTCTCCTGTCTGTCTTGTTCCCAGCAGATCTCCCGGTCCTCTGATTTCCAAATCCTTCTGGGCTATGACAAAGCCGTCATTACTGTTTTTAAGAGTAGATAGGCGTTCCATTCCTATGCTGTTAATTTTGTCTGAGTACATAAGACAGCAGAATGAATCAAGCTGTCCTCGTCCTACTCGTCCTCGAAGCTGATGCAGCTGGGCTAGTCCGTATCTTTCAGCATTTTCTATAACAATTAGGAAGGCATTTGGAACGTCAACACCTACTTCAATAACTGAAGTGGCTACAAGTACATCGATATTTCCTTTTTTGAAATCACGCATAATGAAATCTTTGTCTGCAGATTTCATTTGACCGTGAACCAGGCCGATTTTCAGATTCGGGAGCTTTTTTGTAAGGTAATCACAGGCATTAATCGCATCCTGAGATTCCAGAACCTCAGATTCATTAACAAGACTGCAGACCCAGTATGCCTGTTTTTTATCAGCACAGTTCACGCCGATTCTTTCAATAATTTCATCTCTTCTTGTTTCCGGGATCATGATGGTGGTAATAGGTTTACGACCTTTAGGTAATTCGTCAATAACGGACACATGCATGTCTGCATATATGGTCTGTGCCAGTGTTCTGGGAATAGGTGTGGCTGTCATGGCCAGCATGTGGGGAACTTTATTTTCTATGCTGCACTTGCTTCTGAGTTTCATTCGCTGTTCGACACCAAACCGGTGCTGTTCATCTATTATTATCAGTCCGAGACTGTGAAAATTAACCTGTTCCTGAAAAATGGCGTGAGTACCGACAATAACGGATGCCTTACCACTTTTAATCAGTTCAAGCTGTTTGTTTTTTTCTGCCTTTTTCTGACTTCCGGTAAGTATTGCTGTTTCTAATCCGAGAGGTTTTAAAAAATTCTGGATGTTTACAAAATGCTGTTCAGCAAGAATTTCGGTTGGAGCCATGATTGCTGCCTGAATGCCGTTGCCTACAGCCTGCAGGGAGGCCATAACGGCTACAAGTGTTTTACCGCAACCCACGTCTCCCTGTACCAGTCGGTTCATCGGCTGGGCTTCTGCAAGATCCCTGCTGATCTCATTAAAAACTCTGATTTGAGCATTTGTTGGACTGAACTGTAATGTTGATAAAAATTTTTTTATCAGGTTATCAACAGGTTTTAAAGGAATTCCATTGAGAAATCTGTTGCTTTCCTTAAGTTTAAGCACAGTTATGTATTGGGATATCAGTTCTTCACAGATAATTCTCTGCTGTTGAGGAGAATTGAATAATGACAGTTCGGAAAGAGACGAGCCTATTTTAGGGGCATGCACAAGTTGTAGAGCCTCCTTAAATGTCAGACCGGTATGATTTAATTCAGGAGGTATCAGTTCTTCACAGACATCTATATTATCCAGTTCGTTTAACGCTTTCTGCACAAGATTTCGCATAGACTGCATTTTGATGCCTTTGGTCAGTCTGTATATAGGTGTGTAGTGTTTAGGCAGTTCGGAATCATTTAGATTCAGTTCTGGATTGGTCATCTGCAGACTGTTATTGAAAATGCTTACTTTACCATGGCATATAAGAATGTTTCCCGTTTTCAGTTCTCTGTTTATAAATATTGGACAGTTAAACAGAGTAACTCGTAGAACTCCGGTGTCATCGGAAAGTGTAAGAATGAGCATGTTGTTTCTGCCGGTTGTTCGGGAAATTATTTTTGCTCTGACACTGGCATAAGAATCAACCGGAAGCTCATCTATCGCGGTAAATTTGGTTCGATCCAGATATGAATATGGAAGGTGCAACAGAAGATCCATAACGGTAAAGATGCCTATTTTATTCAAGGCTGATACCTGTTTGGTTGTAATGCCTTTCAGTTCATCAATAGAAATAGCTGATATATCCATATGTAACCGTTATGTCTGTGTATAACAATGTGTATATGGCTGCTCTGACAGGCAGAACCACTAAGGTTCTGCATCAATAAAGTATTTGGAAATGAACTAGAGCAGCTTTCGTAATAACCACTGTGCCCCGAAATTTCTAACTTTCAGGATAACTTTGCGATAGTCTTCCGGATAATCGTCTATTGTCTGAAGTTCCGTCGGCGTTGTTATCGGAGTGGTTTTGCTTAAAAGATAATTGCGTTCGTGAGTAATTTTTTCAAGTAGAAGGTGATGTTCGTCGTCAACCAGCAGCCCGTTTTCCAAATCAAGTCCCCATGCACGAGGATTAAGGTTGTTTCCGGTAATTAGATGGTATCTGTTATCTACTGATATCCCCTTGACGTGATATGTGTTAAGTCCGTCTTTCCATAGTCTGATTCTGAGCTTGTCATCATTTATGTACCCTGTATGTGTATTCACGAAATCACGGAGATTCATTTCATAGATGTAAGGAACTGCTCCTACCTTGTTATAAGGTTCTCCTTCATGAATAAAGAAGTCATTAGCTTCTTTATCTCCTACTATGATTGTGATGGTTACTCCTTTTGTCAGGGCTCTGTTTACGGCTTTCAATACCTGACTTGGAAAATTGAAATAAGGAGTGCAGATGGTTATGTCATCTGTTGCAGCTTCAATAAGATTTATTATTGAAGTATTGAGAATGTTGTTTTTCTTTCCAAGACCGACCAGCGGAGTTACACCGACTTGTCGGCTTCCGATTTCCATGTCGTTGATTTTGTACCTTTCAGTACTCAGTTCCCGACGCTGCTTCTTGATTTCAAGATTAAGTTCTTTTGATGTTGGAATTGAATCCTGAGCAAAATCCTGAACGGCATTGTGTCTGTGGAAAACATCAACGCAGTAATAGAACAGTGAATCGGCCAGTTCACGTGAATTTATCTCGTGGTAACGATCAATACGATATTTGTCCAGTCTGTGCAGATAGACGTTGTTTACGCTGGCTCCGCTATACAGAACAGTATCGTCAATAACAAAACCCTTAAGATGAAAAACGCCGAAAATTTCCCTGCGTTTTACAGGTACGCCGTAGATGATAGGATGAATTAACTGTTTCTTGGCAAGTTCATGGTACCAGTCACTGTTTACGACCTGATTTGTCTTGCCCACAAGACCTCTCTGAGCTCTGTGAAAATCCACGTAAATGCGAACATATAATTTAGGATTTTTATTTACGGCTTCATTTACGGCCTGCATTATTTCCTGACCCATTTCATCATTCTGCCAGTAAAGCGCACATATGCAGATGCGGGATTTTGCATTTCTGATATTGGTCAGCAAACGTTCACGGAAGACTTTCGGATCCTCAAGAATATTGTATGCGTCCGCATTTACCGCAATCTTGGATAAATTTTCGATTTTATGTTTCGCACTGCCGAACAGACCGTGCAGAGTGTTTATAATTTTCATTTATTAAATCGCCGCCGTAGCTTTAAGTAACCAGTTTATTTCCATGTCACTCAGATGTTCTCTGACAATTTCCCTGATTTTAAGATGATAGTTGTTCAGCCATATTCTTTCATCATCCGTCAGTAAATCTTTTTTAATCAGTCTGATGTCAAATGGTACATAAGTAATAGGTAAAAATGCAAGCATCTCTGTTTGATTTTGGGTGTCATGTACAGTCTCTACAACACAGAGGTTTTCACAACGAATACCGTATTCATTTTCTTTGTAATACCCCGGTTCTACTGATGTAACCATTCCCGGGGCCAGCGGAGTCTGTCCATATCTGTATGAAATGGCCTGAGGTCCTTCGTGAACATTAAGGCAGTGACCGACACCATGTCCTGTTCCGTGGTCATAGTTCAGACCGTTCTGCCATAATGGTGCACGTGCAAGCACGTCCAATGCTCCACCAAAAGTACCTTTCGGAAATTTTACAAGATGCAGGGCTATCATTCCCTTGAGTACAAGAGTGAAACGCTCTTTCATCTCTTCGGTAAGTCCCGGTCCTACGAGAACCGTTCTGGTAATATCAGTAGTGCCTTCGTTATACTGTCCTCCACTGTCCACAAGATATAAAGGATCCTTACCTAAAGCTCTAGGTCTGTTAAGGTTTACATGGTTGTAATGTATGATGGCGGCATTAGGACCCAATGCGGAAATTGTATCAAAGCTGGTTTCAATAAAGCCGTCCTGTTCAGAACGGAATTTAAACAGCTGATCACTCAAAGTAGCTTCATTGTGAGATTTGACAAGTTCTTCTGCCTGAGGTTTGAGCTCCCCGTTTATAAGATTTTCAGTAAGGTGGTCGAGCCATGCCAAAAATCTGCACATGGCTACGGCATCCTTGTGATGGCAGTTTCTCATGCCCTTGAGTTCGGTGGGATTTTTGCAGGCTTTTGGGTATTCACACAAATCCTGTCCGAAGGTCAGTGGAATATTGCTTTTTTTGAGCTTTTCAATAATCCATGCGTTAGTGGATGTTTCGTCAATGTAAACAGAATATTTATGCTTGGCCAGTCTATTTATAAGATCTTCAAGCTTATTCTCTTCCATGTAGGTTATATTACCGAAATGATGCTGAAAATCTGATATTTTATCTTCAGGAATTTTTCTTAAATCAACGAACCACTCGATTTCCTCGCAACTGTATACTGCAGCGAAACAGTTTACTATAGGAAGATTCGGAACATCCCGGCCTCTAATGTTTAACAGCCAGTTTACCGATTCGCTGCTGGAGATAATGGTGACATCGATGTTTTTTTCTTTCAGTTTCTGAGCAATGAGGTGTCTTTTTTCAATGCTAGGGTTGCCATTGTAGTGATCTTCGAATATCAGTGCAGGGGAAGGCTGTACCTGAGGTTTGTCTGTCCAAATTTCATCAATAAGATTGGTTTCAGTGAATATCAGTTCAAGTTGATAAGGACTCAGAGCGGATTTAATGGCTGAATAGCGGTTGTAACTGATGCATTTTGGATCTATGCCTATGCGGGCCGTATTTCCTAAAGTTGCTATAAGCCAGTCTTCAAGTCTGACATTTGTAAAATGAAAAACGTCAAACAGTGTTTCGCTGGTCTGGACTCTTGCCTGAATTGTGTATCTTCCGTCAACAAATATAGCGGCTGGATTTTTCAGTGTGATGTCAGTGTTCCCCGCATTTTTTACGGTTTTATTCTTGAGTCTGTCTATCAGGTGTTCATTTTCCAGAATCACTGCTGTTCCGGCAGATCCGGTAAAACCTGAAATATAGGCGAGTCGTTCCTTGTCGGGAGAAAGATATTCGCTTAAGTGCTCATCAGTTCTGGTAATAATAAGAGCGTCGAGATTCATATGCTGCATAGTCTTTCTGAGTCGATCCAGACGACTTAAATGAGTTGAGTCGGTCTCGTAGGTTTCATTGTTGTCCATTGACTGGAAATTCTGATATTCATTCATACAGAGTTAATCCTCCGCTTTATTAATTCTGTTTGTCTGCAGGTACGTCTTCTGCTTCTACGTGATAAAGCCTGCCGTATTTATCGGCATACACATTTTCTCTGTACGATTTGTACAGAGTAAGAACATTATAGTTATCATTTTCGGGGCTGTAGAAATAATTAACATAGAAAACCATAAAATCACCGAATAACAGCATAATAAATAGAGATGCTGCCAGTTTTTGCAAGAAGTCTGCAGCAGTTGAATCTCCCATGAACAGAAGAACAATTATTATAGCAGCGGTGCCCACGGCAAGGAATTTAAGCAGTCCCGATATCAGAGTGTAAAATAAACCTTTTGCATTGGAAAAATTAACAAAACATATATGAGTTAAAGTTAGAGCAAGAACAAGCGGTATCTGATAGAACAGTCCGTAATCGCTCCATGAATGGTTATATACGGCCAGTCCGGCAAACAGTACCGTCAGAAGATATGACACTAGACCTGCAATCCATGAATATTTGAATCTGAAGTGAAATCTCTGGTAAATAAGCACATATGCTCCGGCGAAACACACGTATAGCAGAAGAAGAAAAAGATTGCCCGCATCAAGAATATGATTGTTGTTAAAAATATTGTATATGGTACAGAATGTAATAATCAGGCCGATGAAGGCAATGGCATACAGATGTATTTTTTTGTACATTTTCTTTTCCTAAGGATTGTGATTTATTTGTGTGTTTTTAGTTCTATTTGAAATATTCTCAAAAAAACGGGAATATTGCAAAGTAAAAAGACAAAAACGCCGTATAACTGTTATGTGGAAGCTTTAGTCAGGGACTCGGAAAAATGCTTTAAGTTCCGAATATAGACCAAACAGCAGTTTCCCGCGATTAAAAGCCATATAAAAATTTGATAAAGAACAGCATGACATGATGTTAAAGCATGAGTGGGGGAAGTTTTTTGATATAATCAGCTTGAGATAAATTAATATTGGTATACGAGGAATTTATGGCAAATCCGTTATTGAATATGAAGCTGTTACCGGACTTCGACAAAATAAATGTTTCAGATATCCGTCCGGCAATAAGACAGCTGATTGACAAATGCAGAGATACGGTGATTTACATTACCGATATCAATTCCGATGAAGAAAACGAGCCTACCTGGGATAGTCTGGTGAAACCTATTGAAGAATCTCTGGATCAGCTGTCAAGAGCGTGGGGAGTGGTAGGTCATTTAAATGGTGTGGTAAACAGTGATGAGTTACGTCAGGCTCATGATGAACTTTTACCTGAAGTATCTGAGTTTTATACATGGCTCGGACAGAATGAGGATTTGTATCACGCATATCTCAGACTTAAGAATTCTGATTCATTTTCTCTGCTGAGCGGAGCACAGCAGAAAGCAATAGAAGAGGAACTGAAGGATTTTGAATTATGCGGTATTTCTCTTCCTGAAGATGAAAAAGTTCTTTTCGGCGAAATAGAAGCCAAATTGTCAGAACTTTCCTCAAAATTCAGCAACAATGTGCTTGATGCGACCAATTCATACATAAAGCACATAACTGATGAAAAGGAACTGAGCGGTCTTCCTGAAAGTGCCAAGGCTTTAGCCAGACAGGAGGCTGAAAACCGAAATCTTGATGGTTATGTGCTGACTCTTCAGTATCCTTCATACATTCCTGTAATGCAGTATGCCGATCACCGTGCCCTGCGTGAGGAGATGTACCGTGCCTACGTTACCAGAGCCTCAGAACTCGGGCCTACAGCAGGTAAATATGATAATACCGATATTATTGAAGAGGAACTTGCTTTAGCTGACAAACAGGCCGAACTTTTAGGTTATCCGTCAGCAGCACATCTGTCACTTGCTAAGAAAATGGCAAAGTCTCCTGAAGAAGTTATGAATTTTCTGTACAGCCTTGTAGATCATTCAAAGGAACAGGGTAAAAGGGAAATACAGGAAATCCGTGATTATGCCAAAAAGCTTGGTGTTATATATGAGCTGGAACCATGGGATATAAGCTACTTCAGTGAAAAGTTAAAGCAGGAGAGATATTCCATAACTGATGAACAGATTCGTCCTTATTTCCCTCTGACCAAGGTTGTAAACGGGCTATTCTCCCTTGTTTATCGCATTTTCGGTGTAGAAGTGAGACCTCATTTCGGTGTTGCCGTATGGCACCCGGACGTCGTTTATCATGATATTTACCGTAACGGTGAGCTGATTGGCGGCTTCTACATGGATCTCTATGCAAGAAAAAACAAGAGAGGCGGAGCGTGGATGAATGACTGTGCCGATCGCCGTTATAGAGCAGATGGTACTTTGCAGCTTCCTATTGCCTATATTGTCGCTAATTTCATGCCTCCGATAGGCGATAAACCGGCCCTTCTCAATCATGATGAGGTTGAGACTCTGTTCCATGAATTCGGACATGCTCTGCATCATATGCTGACAACCGTTGATATCGGTCAGGTGTCAGGTATTAACAGAGTTCCTTGGGATGCGGTAGAACTTCCTAGTCAGTTTATGGAAAACTTTACCTGGCAACCTGAAGTTCTGAACATGATCTCGGGGCATGTTGATACTCATGAACCTCTGCCTCAGAATCTTCTGGATAAGCTGATTGCTTCAAAGAATTACCATTCCGCCATGGCTATGCTGAGACAGCTTGAATTCTCTATTTATGATTTCAGAAGCTATCTGGAATATAAGATAGGTAAGCCGGCTCAGGAACTTATAGAGGAAGTGAGAAAGGATGTTTGCGTGATACCTGTTGCTGATTTCAATCGGTTCCAGAACAGTTTTACACACATATTTGCAGGCGGATATTCAGCAGGGTATTACAGCTACAAATGGGCGGAAGTATTGTCAGCAGATGCTTTCAGCCGCTTTGAGGAGGAAGGGATTCTGAATCCTAAAGTAGGTAATGACTTCGTGAGAACTATTTTAAGTAACGGCGGTTCAAAGGACTTTATGGATCTCTTTATCAGTTTCAGAGGTCGCAAACCTTCAGTTGAACCTTTATTGAGACACTCCGGAATTACAAATTCAAAGTCTTGATTACTTAGTAGTACCGTACATTAAGGAATGAAATAACCATATCCATGATATGGTTATTTTTATTTTAATACGTTAATAGAAGAAATATTCAATCAGAATAGTCGATAATTGTTTGTAGGTTCAATAGGAAATAAAAATCTTCGGCCTATCATAAAGTTAGATAACTGTTTTCCGAAATATGATAAAATTATACCCTTTGAAAGACAAAAAAATAAAGAATATTATCAGTCGTGGGATAACTACCGACGAGATAGCTGATGTCATGTATTTGATATTCAGAACACGATATCTTCAATTAATGAATAGGTTTGGTACATGCTATTAAAAGACAATCCAATATTGATGCAACTGAAGCAGAAAAGCATTGATGAAAAAAAATCACGTGGCGAATACGTTGAAGAAGATACCGCCAAAGTAAAAGTCCGCTCAGAAAATAAAGAACACAGAGAGCACAGAATACGACAGAATATCCAAAAAGTTAAGATATCTGCCGATGCCAATTCGACAATGGAACAGGGGGTTGTTAAGGCTAATGACCGAGGCTTCGGTTTTCTAGAAAGTGAATCCCGTGAAAGTTTCTTTATACCTCCTAAGGAAATGAAAAACCTTATGCACGGAGATAAAATCAGTGGTTACGTGGTATACCAGGGTGAGAAATCAAGAGTTGAAAGAATAACTCTGATAGAACCTTTCCTGTCAAGATTCGTTGCCAGAGTTGCTTACGTGAATGGTAAGCTTACTGTAGTGCCTGATCATCCCTGCATCAATTTTAACATCAATGCCGTAAACCATGTCCCTGACGGGGTAACACTGCGTGAGGGAGACTGGGTTATTGCGGTTTTAACAAAGCATGCCTTATCTGAAGGAAACAGAAACGGTCATATGGCTGAAGTAATTGAGTTTATAGTACATGCCAATGATGAACAGACTCCTTGGTGGGTTGTTCTCCGCGGGCTTGATTTGCCAAAGAGCGCCCCTGAAGATCTGCCTTCATACGAATACAAAGATGAATCGTTACCTAGAGTTGACCTGACTGATAAGCCTTTTGTGACCATTGACTCTGCAAAGACGCAGGATATGGATGACGCTCTGTATATTGAATCTTTACAGAATGGTGGCTGGTGCCTGTGGGTAGCCATAGCCGATCCTACTGGATATATTCATGAAGATGATGAGCTCGACAGTTATGCCGCCAGAAGAGCTTTTTCAATATATCTTCCTGGGCGTGACATTCCAATGCTTACCAGAACATTGAGTGATGATCTGTGTTCATTGAGAGAAAATGAAGAACGATTTGCTCTGGTTGGTAAATTCAATATCAGTGCAGACGGTAGCTGCGATCAGAAAATCGACTTCATGATGGCGACAATCAAATCTCACGGAAAACTGGTATACGATGAAGTTTCTGACCTGCTTGAAGGAAAAGAGACCTCATTCAGTCCTTCACCTGTTATCCGGGAACAGATCGATATGCTTAGGGATTTCAGCAGAGTCAGATACAATTATCGTAAGACCAATGCCTGTGTATTCAAAGATAAACCTGAATATGAGTTCGTTCTGAATGAAAACGGCGGTCTGAAAGAAATCAAAGTTGTTCACAAGAGGGTGGCAAACGGAATTGTTGAAGAAGCAATGATTCTTGCCAATACCTGTGCAGGAAGATTTCTGGCTGAGCACTTCAACGCCGGTATTTTTAATACCCACAGCGGTCTTGATCATGAAAAGATTGCCGATGTTAATGAGGTTCTGGAAGAGAACGGTTACCCAATAGACGACATTGAACAGATTGAAACCATGACAGGTTACTGCAAACTGAAGAGATGGCTTTACGATTCTGAATCAGCATATCTTGATGCCAGAATTCACAAGTGCACGGCTTTTGCTGAGATGTCTCCTGTTCCTGGTCCTCATTTCGGTATGGGACTTGATTATTATGCGACCTGGACCTCTCCAATCAGAAAGTATGGGGACATGATTAACCATCGTCTGATTAAGTCTGCCATTACCAATACTGAGAAGCCTCGTATCCCGAGTGATGAGGTTATTGAGAGCATGAATCTTTCAAAAAAGAGCAATCGTGCTGCAGAGCGACAGGTAAAGGATTGGCTTTATATGGATTATCTGAAGCCTCATATTAACAAAACTGTTTTCGAAGCTGAGGTAATGGATGTATCAAGAGGTGGTATTAAGGCAATGCTGCTTGATAACGGTGCCAGAGTGTTTGTTCCGACCAGCATGATCTGTAATGACAAAAAGCGCATTGAAGGAAACAATAGTCTTGGAGTAGTAATTCTTGACGGAGAGAAGAAGGTAATCCGTCTGGGACAGAAAGTTCAGGTACGAATTGTGGAAATCAATGAAAGTCGCGCCATTATAGGTGAGCTGATACCAAGAATTTCGTAATACAGAAATCATTTAATGAGAACTTAAGACCGGATACGGTGGATAACTGTATCCGGTCTGTTGCAAGGTTAAGAAAATGAATATAAAAAATTGGGTAGTTGCGGCAAGACTCAGAACATTACCGTTATCACTTTCAGCTGTTCTTGCAGGATGCTTTATGGGGGTATCAAAGAGCGGTATTTCCGCAATGTCGCTGATTCTCTTTATTCTGATTGTAATGACAGCCGTACTGCTTCAGATTTTATCCAATTTTGCCAATGATTACGGTGATGCCGTATCAGGAGTTGATTCTGATAACAGAATAGGACCGAGAAGGGCGCTTCAGAATGGGGATATGACCATGTCTGAAATGAAAAAGGGGATTGTCGCAGTAACGGTAATGGCCTTGATAACGGGGACAGCCTCTCTGTTCCTGGCTTTTGGAACAGACTATGTGAACATTGCAGTATTTGTACTGCTGGGGGCTCTTTCCGTAATAGCAGCAATTACTTATACAGTTGGACTGGTGTATGGCTACAAAGGCCTTGGTGACATTTCCGTTTTTATATTTTTCGGACTTGTGGCGGTAATGGGTAGCAGCTTTATGCTCTCTGGAAATATTTCGATGGAAAGTATTCTATGGGGGATTACTGCCGGATTTATGGCTACTCTTGTTTTAAACGTTAATAATCTGCGTGATTATGAAAGTGACAGAGTAAACGGTAAGCGTTCGCTTGTTGTCATGATGGGGCTTAAAGGGGGGAAGATTTATCATGCTTTGCTCATTTTAAGTGCCTTGATTTCTGCGCTGATCTGTCTGATTTATCATTTCAGTGACAGTTCCATGACCGGACTGTCTGCATGGATTTCACTGATTCCTATTGCCATTGCTTCCGTATACTGCATTCATCCTGCGCATACCGGCAGAGAGCTTGATCCAATGCTGAAAAAAACATCTATTGCTGCGGCACTGGCAAATTTAGTCTGTGGTGCTGTTCTGGCGTGGTGTTAGCCTATGGATAAAGAAACCTCGTTATTGCTTTATAGCGGATAACGAGGTTTTTTGAAATTTATACAGTGACATTAGATTGTGTAATACCAACACTCTTCTGTGGTTTTTTTTTTGTTTTCCTGTTTTAATTCAGAAATTGTAAGTTCCTGATTCTTAGCGCATACTCTGGTGTATGGAGGAATAGATTTGGTTATGAATGTATTTCCGCCGATTACGGAGTGGTGTCCGATAACAGTGTTTCCTCCAAGTATTGAGGCATTGGAGTATATGGTTACGTTGTCTTCGATAGTCGGATGACGTTTGGCTGTTCTAAGTTTTTCAACATTATGGGTTGACACTGCTCCAAGGGTAACTCCCTGATAGATTTTTACATTGTTCCCTATGATTGTTGATTGACCTATAACAACACCCGTGCCGTGATCGATGAAGAAGAACCTGCCAATTTCTGCTCCGGGATGAATATCTATGCCTGTTTTACTGTGAGCATATTCGCTCATGCATCTTGGAATCAAAGGCACTCCGGCTTTATACAGTTCATGAGCCAGTCTGTATATGGTGATGGCATAGACCCCCGGATAGGTTACGATTATTTCTCCAACGTTGAATGCTGCCGGATCTCCCTGCATTGCCGCATCGATATCATCATTAATTTTTGAGCGTATTTCAGGTATCTTCTCAAGAAAATGAAGAGCTATGTTATATGATTTTTCCTGAATAAGCTCCGGACTTATTCCGTGATTGTTTTCGTCTTCATTTAAGGCAATTGCAATCTGACGGCTAAGATGATACAGGATATTTTCAAGTAGAAGCGATACAGAGGTGCCAAGATTATATATCTTATAATCATTGGTCTTATAGTATCCTGGATAGATAATGCTTATTAAGTCCCGGATGCAGTCAAATATAACATTTCGATCCAGCAGATTAAAAACATCTCCGGTCGTATCCACATGTCTCTTGTGGGAATAATCATTTACGATTTCTGTTGCAATATTGAGGATGTTTTCCTCAATAGTCAGTATTTTGTGGGTAACTAAGGCTGTCATATTAAATCCCTCCGTAAGTCCTTTTTACGAATGATTTACAGATTAAAATTAATCCAAAAGTGGCAAAAAACGGCCATTGTAGAAAAATTCCGGCAATGACCGTTGTTTCCTGTCATCCAGTGTTATCTGATGGCGTATAAAGTTTTAACCAGATAATCTATTTCTTCAGGAGTATTGTAGAGTCCTAATACTGGTCTTACTGTCCCTTCGTAGCCTAAGTGTCTGAGCACTGGCTGAGCACAGTGATGACCGGCACGAACGGCAATACCATAACTGTTCAGGTAACTACCGACCTCTGAAATAGAATGTCCGTCAAGTACAAACGATAAAACGCCTGATTTGTTCAGCGGACGACCTACAAGAGTGAGTCCTTTAACTTTAGACAGTTCTTTCACGGCATATGTGGTGAGTTCATGTTCATAACGTGCCACTTCATGCATACCAATACCTGATAGGTAATCAAGAGCCGCTCCAAGTCCGACGGCATCGGCAATACTTCCTGTACCTGCTTCAAACTTGTTTGGTGCCTGATTGTAGATGGTGCGTTCGAAGGTTACGTCTCGAATCATATTGCCACCGCCGTGATATGGCTGAGCTTCTTCCCATAATTCCTTGCGTCCGTATACTGCACCGATACCGTTAGGACCATAAACCTTGTGTCCTGAGAACACAAAGAAGTCAGCTCCTGAGGCGGATACATTTACAGGCAGATGAGCAATGGACTGAGCTCCGTCAATCATGATAGGAACACTGTGAGAGTGAGCAATCTGAACCAGTTCTTCAACCGGAGTGATTGTTCCCAAAGTATTTGACACCTGAGTTACAGACACAAAGCGTGTTCTTGGAGTAAACAGGGATGCGTATGCCTTCAGGTCTAAATCTCCTGATGCATTGATAGGTATAACCTTTATAACCGCACCTGTAGCCTGAGCAACCAGCTGCCATGGTACTATGTTCGCATGATGTTCCAGAATAGATACGATAATTTCGTCACCTGGTCTGAGCAACGGACGGACATATGACTGGGCAACCAGATTAATGCCTTCAGTGGTTCCTCTTACCCAAACAATGTTATCTTTTGACGGTGCCCCTATGAAGTCGGCAACAGTCTGTCTGGCGTTTTCATATGCGTCAGTAGATCTTGCAGCCAGTTCATGAGCCGCACGATGAACATTGGAGTTCTCATGACGATAGTAATGATCTATTCTGCTGATTACAGCTTCCGGTCTCTGAGTGGTAGCTCCGTTATCAAACCAAACCAACTGATGTCCGTTAACTCTTTCTTCAAGAATAGGGAAATCATTTCGGATTGATTCAATACTTCTGCCGCCTACAGTAACACCTGATTTGTTTGTTAAAAAGCTGGTAGAAGAATGATTTGAATCATTGTTGCGGACTGAATGATAGTCGTCTGCCTGTGCGGCAGAAACAACTACAGGAGAATAACCGCTACTTTCTTCTACCAGAAACTTTGATTCATTATTTGCACGATTTAATTCATTACCTGGCACATAAGGGGTTCCTGCTGACAAAGATGCGTTGATAGCTTCGTCAATAACCCTGTCTGCGAGACTTTGATAATCATTTTGCGATGAATCGATATCTGTTGGGACATTCGCAGATGCAAGCAGAGTTTCAGCATCACCCTGCAGTGCACCGGAAGCGTCCGTTATGTTGTAATTGCCACGGGCGGCTTCTTCAGCCTGGTGAATACGCTGAGCACATCTTTCAGACGGAATGTCCGTGATGAGCTTCAGAATATCCTCCTCGCTTGGAAAACCGAACCCGAGCGGGTTGTTATTCGTAGTCATGGTATTCACCTACTTCCACATCTTCAAGAACGGCAATGGCATCATCAGCAAGAATAGCTGCAGAGCAGTAGATAGAAAGTAAGTAAGAGGCAACACCCTTATCATCAATACCACGGAAACGAACAGAAAGACCGCGAGCGTTTTCGTGTTTTAAACCCTGCTGGAACAAACCGATTACACCACGCTTTGCTTCGCCGGTTCTGATTAACAGAATGTTGGTCTTGCCACTCTGGCTCTTAGGTTCCTTTAAGCCGTCAACAAGAAGCTTGTTTGAAGGAACGATAGGGATACCTCTCCAGGTAAGGAAGGTGCCGCCGTTAATATTTACGGTTGCAGGTGGCACGCCACGCTTGGTGCATTCTCTGCCAAAAGCTGCGATGGCGCGAGGATGAGCTAAGAAGAATGAAGGTTCCTTCCACACCTTGCTGATTAATTCATCGAAATCATCAGGAGTTGGAGCACCTGAACTGCTTCTAGGCTGAATTCTCTGGCTGTCAGCAACATTCTTTAATAAACCGTAGTCATCGTTGTTGATTAACTGGCTTTCCTGACGTTCACGTAAGCTTTCAATAGCCAGGGCAAGCTGTTCTCTTGTCTGGTCATATGGACTGCTGAAAAGATCATCAGCTGTGGTGTTAACATTAAGAATGGTTGAAATAGAGTTGAGCTGGTATTCTCTAGGCTGAAGCTCATAATCGATAAAGCCCTGAGGAATGATGTCACTCTTCTTGGTCTGGCTGCATAAAACATCCAGTGGAGTAGCGCCTTCAACAACTTTGTTTACTCTGAATACACCGTTGTTGATACCCTTGAATTCGAGAAGGGATGGGAGCCATCTAGGAGTAATTGAACCGAATTGTGGTCTGGTCTTTGTTACATCCGCTAGGTTACGAGCAGCTTCAAGCGATAAAGCATTAAGAGGATTGTTGGTAGTATCTGTCATTTCAAAAATCTCCAAATGAATATAAGGAAAAGAAATTAAACTTTATAATTAAATAATGTTTAATACACGGCCATACTGGTATCAATGGTTCTAGCCCATTCGTTGATACCATTTATAAGGTTGAAGCATTTACCCTTGTATCCTGCTTCTTTCAGAGTATTTATGGCAAGAATACTCCGTTTACCTTCCTTACATATAAAAACAGTGTCGTTTTCAGAATTCAGTTCGTTCTGTCTTCTTGCCAACTGTCCTATAGGAATTACTACGGCTCCAGGAAATTTAACAATAGCTCTTTCATGCGGTTCTCTCACATCAACCAGATTGATCTTGTCTCCTCTATCCAGTCTTGCTTTCAGATCTTTTGCAGCAATTCCTGTAACCTGTTCTTCTTCCTTTTCATGTGTAACCAGACCGCAGAGTTCCTGATAGTCAACTTCCTGCACATCCGTTATTGTCTGGTTGTCACCGCAAATAGGACATGCATGATCTTTAGGAATATCCAAAACCGTGAATTTCCAATGCCATGCGTCGATCACCAGAAGTTTTCCGATGAGAGCATCACCGGTGCCGACAATGAGTTTTATTACTTCTGCCGCCTGACAGCTGCCGATAATACCCACCAGAACTCCCAAAATGCCACCTAATGAGCAGGTAGGTACTAATCCTGCAGGAGGAGGTGATGGATAAACACAACGATAGCAAGGACCATTATTAGGATCAAAAACCGTAACCTGTCCCTCAAACTGAAGTACAGCACCAAACACATCCGGTTTTCCTGCCAGTACGCAGGCATCACTTATCAGGTATCTCGATACATAGTTATCGGTTGCATCGGCAACAATGTCATAATCCTTAATAATCTCCAGAATGTTTTCTGAAGTCAGCTGTGTCTGATGAATGTTTACTTTAACTTTAGGATTAATTGCTCTTATGCTGTCTCGAGCTGATGCTACCTTAGGTCTTCCGATATCACGTGTACCGTGAATTACCTGTCTCTGAAGATTGGTAGCATCAACTTCATCAAAATCAGCCAGACCGATAGTTCCGACTCCTGCCGCAGCAAGGTACTGTGCCAGAGGTGCACCCAGACCGCCCAGACCGGCTATCAGTACTTTGGCTGACTTTAATCTCTTCTGACCTTTTACTCCTATTTCTTTAAGCAGCAGATGACGGCTGTATCTGAGAATTTCATCGTTGTCGAGAGATACGCCATCAATTGTTTTGATTACTGGTTCCCTTTTTTCAGTCGGTGTTTCTTTGTGTATTCCCGGATTGTCATCGTTAACTCCTGAACCACCGGCTATTGACGGTACAAGATAAATTTGATCTCCTTCCTTTAGAGATGTTTCAAGACCGTTTAACTGTTTAATGTTTGTTGAATTTACAAAGAAATTAAGAAACGGACGAACATTGCCGTTGTCATCTTCGATAATTTTTCTGGCATCAGGAAACTGAGATAACAGGTCTTCCAAAATTTCTTTTACGTTGCTGCCATCAAGTTGAATTTCAGTTTGTTTTCCAATGTAATTACGCAGAGTTGTGGGAAT
Organism: Ruminobacter sp. RM87; assembly: GCF_000701925.1. Classification (NCBI taxonomy): domain Bacteria; kingdom Pseudomonadati; phylum Pseudomonadota; class Gammaproteobacteria; order Aeromonadales; family Succinivibrionaceae; genus Ruminobacter; species Ruminobacter sp. RM87. The sequence continues at coordinate 58,367 of NZ_JNKD01000005.1, forward strand.
TATCAGAGTTATTGACATGAAAAAATTCTCCTTATCAGTTCATATCTTTAATTCGTAGTCTGCTACTACTGTTTAGTTGTTTTGCTATCGTTTACTTATGGTATTTTGTTGTTGTAGTTGTGAAATAATTTGTTTTGATTTATTATCATACCGAAACGATATGAAATATATGATATGTATTAAATCATACTTTGTCAATAGGATAAGTAGATTTTTTTATATTGTCTAATACGAGGTCGTTAATTCAGACATAAATGCTAAAACAGCAGAAATTTCAAAATAGAAATTTTATGGATGGAACAACTAGAAAACAGAGAAGAAAAAAGGGGAAAACCGATGATTTCTTCTCTGTGAAATTAGGTCGGACTGTTAGTTCGTAATTTTTAATTCTTCCTTATCAGAAGTTCCGTTAACAATCTTAAAAGAGTTAAGTACAGGATTGTCGTGATCCTGCAGGGATAGAATCATGTAAGAAGCACCGGGATCATATGCAAGACGTTTATCCTCTTCTGAAGGTCTTGAAGGTGATTCAGGATGAGAATGCCAGTTTCCCAATGGTGATATTTTATTATTTCTCATGTCCTTAATTGCTTCCAAATGCTCTTTAGGATCAATTGAAAAGTGTTCATTGGAGTGATCAATATTTGTGAGCAGATAAACTTTTTTAATTATTTTATTTCCCTGGTCGTCAATAGTTCCTGCTATTAAACCACAGGCTTCATTGGGCAATTCTTTCTGAGCATGATTAAGAATACTTTGGTAATCATTTTTGGTCAGAGTAATCATTGTTATCTCCTTGATAGCTGTGTTTTTTTATTAAAAAGGATATATTTACTGAAGAAATCTGATTTATTTGAAATGCTGTATCCAGCTGATACAAATCAATACGGAACTCTATGAAAAAACAATTCCGTACTGAATGTATCCTGATGTGAAGGTGTTAAAGTTTAAGTTCACAGGTAGGCTGTTCGTAATCAACCAGCTCGGTTATGGTCGGGTTGTCCCCGCAAACCGCACACTTGCCGTTGCACGGAGGCAGCTTAACCTTGTGGAAATCCTGATTGATTCCGTTATAGGTGAGCAGAGCTCCGGTTAGAAGTTTACCTGTTCCGGTAATGAACTTAACAGCTTCCATAGCCTGTAGACTGCCGATAACACCAGCCATTGCACCGATAACACCGGCCTGCTTGCAGGTAGGAATAGCATCTTTAGGAGGCATTTCCTTGAATACGCATCTGTAGCAAGGTCCCTGTCCCGGAACGTAGGTCATCAACTGTCCGTTAAATCTCAGAATACCTGCATGAGAGAATGGTTTCTTTTCCATTACACAGGCATCATTGATTAGGAATTTTGCAGCAAAGTTATCGGTTCCGTCGAGAACGAAGTCGTATTCTCTGATAATTTCTCTGATATTTGAAGAGTCGAGAAATTCTTTATATGTAACCACTTTAACGTCAGGATTAATGGCGTTGATGGATTCCTTTACTGAATCAACCTTATATTTACCGATGTCTGCTGTTGTATGGGCAATCTGTCTCTGAAGGTTTGATAGATCGACTACGTCAGCGTCAGCAATTCCTATTGTTCCAACACCTGCAGCAGCAAGGTATAGAGCAGATGGACATCCAAGACCGCCGGCGCCAATAATGAGAACCTTGGCCTTGAGAAGTTTGTTCTGTCCCTTAACACCTATTTCCTTCAGAAGAATATGACGAGAATAGCGTTCTATTTGTTCATCGCTTAAAGGCATGCGCCACCTCCCATGAAATAAATGAATTCTACAACGTCACCTTCCTTTAAAACAACAGCGTCTCTTTTTTCTCTTTCAAGAAAATCATCATTAAGTGAAACAGTCACATATTCGGGAGTTTCTACCTGTTTAATTTCAAGTAATTCTCCGACGGTAAGGCCTTCTTTCACTTCAGTTTTTTCACCTGCAACGGTAATCTGCATCATTATCTCCTAATTAATTTTAAAAATTGTTTGTGTTTATCGTCTGGCCAACGATAAAAGTAAATACTCTATGTTTGCAGCTAGTCGCCTACCTTTTTTACATACAAGGTAAAGGTACCATCGTTGTTGTCATCAAGTCTTAAGATCTGATGCCCCTCATCTTTAAGGGATCTTGGTACGTTCTGAACCGGCTCACCATCATTAAGTCTTACTGAAAGAATCTGGCCTTCGTCAAGTTCATCAAGGTATACCTTGGTTTTAACGAAGGTGTGAGGGCATACCCTGTCGGTAACATCAAGTTCAAGATCAGCAGTAATATCACTCATGATTATATTCTCCTTAATAGTTATTGCTGTTGTGCATACAGTCTCTGCTTTCCGGTTTGATATAGTTTTTGTAGTCCGGTTTTTACTTTGTCTGACTTTCTGCTTCTATGGCCTTTTCATAAGCCTGTTTAAAATCTTCAATAAGATCTTCCACGTCTTCAATGCCGACGCTTATACGTAAAAGATCATCATAAATTCCTGATTGTTCTCTTTCCTGCTGGGTGTTGTGCAGGGCAATGGTTGAGGCAGGATGAATAATAAGAGTTTTGGTATCACCGATATTTGAAATGATGAATACCAGTTTAAGATTATTCATAAGAGCAAAGGCTCTCTGCCAGCTGCCGACGCGTATGGTTAGAATAGCGCCGTAGCCTTTGTTTAAAATTTTGTCCGCTGTTTCGTGACAGGGACAGTCACTGAGACCCGGGTAATTCACAACTACTTCAGGATGATTTTCCTTAAACCATTCTGCTAGTTTTAACGCATTACTGCATGCTTTCTGCATTCTCAATCCAAGGGTTTCAAGTCCAAGAATATTTAGAAATGCATTCTGAGGGGCAAGGCACGCTCCCATGTCTCTGGCAAAGCTGTTTCTCAGCTTTGCTATAAATGCCAGTTTCCCGAAAATAAGGTAATCGTCAAAGCTGCTGTTTTTGAACTGTTTCCAGTCAAAATTGCCACCGTCGGTAATAACTCCGCTGATGGCGGAACCACTGCCATTAATGTATTTTGATGATGAATTGATGACGATATTGGCACCATGTTCAAGAGGATTCAGCAGGTACGGGGTTGCAATGGTGTTGTCCACAACCAGAGGTATCTGATGTTTTCTGGCAATTTGAGCCAGTTCTTCAATGTCTGCGACTTCAAGTCCTGGATTGGCTATGCTTTCCACGTAAATAAGTCTGGTTTTTTCATTGATTTGCTGTTCAATGCCGTCATAATCGTTTACGGAAGCGAAATGAGTTTTAATGCCCAGAGAAGCGATGTCCTTGAAGAAATAATAGGTACCGCCGTACAGACCATTGCTCGCTACAATTTCATCGCCTGAATTTGTTAATGTAAAAATCACGTTTGCAATAGCCGCCATACCTGATGCTGTTGCTACAGATGCCAGCCCTTTTTCAATTTTTGTAATTTTGTTTTCAAAAATGGTAACCGTCGGATTGCCGGTGCGGGTGTAGTTATACCCTGGTTTTTTTCTGGCAAAAATTGCTGCCAGTTCTTCGGCGGACTGATGCTGGAAGGCACTGGTCTGATACACCGGAGGCAGAGTGGCTCCCTTGGCTTCTTTCCTGTCTTCACCTGCATGTAGAAGAGCAGTATTAAAATTCATGTTTCTTCCACCTTATTGTTTAGTTGTTTTATCGGTATTTCCGCTTTGTTATGCATTGGATATTTATCTAATAGGATAATTCCTATCTGTTTACTATATTTTATGAATGATCATTAGATATGTCAAATGTAAATTTAATTTTTTACATTATTCTGAATAATCAGTGTAGGGAATATAGAAGAGTATAAGCTGGAGAGATTAGTTTACACGGAAATATACCGAAAAAGAGATATTTGTAGTCGTTTTGTTCTTTTTTAAATTCCATGTATTTATATTAAATGTGATCTTTGTTGATAAAAGATTTTTTTATCATACGTTTTTTGTAATTTAGGAGTTTATTCGCAAAACTGTTTTTACGATCCCTTAGCTTTATTATTATGATTTCTTTTTATGTTAGTATGATCGTATGTGAAAAAACTGATGGTATCAGACAAAGTTTTTCAGATAATAAAAATAAGGAGCCTGACTGAAATGGCAGACGATATTTTAAAAGACTGTGGCAACGAATGTGGCTGCGCAATGGAAATAGGCACCGTCATAAATGATAATGATTGTGTTTTTGAGTGTGAACTGCACGGAGAAAGTGATGTCGTTGACAAGACCTATAATCACTATGTTGAGGAGGCGAAATCAATATGTGAATCAGCAGTGATCACTACCGAGGATCAGGAAAATGCCGGAGTTCTGACCAAAAAAGTCAGAATTGAGTTTTCATGCACAGCTGAAAACATCATTTTCCAGATGCGGGTTAAACCTGCATAACGTTCTCTGACAGTGAACACGACAGGGATATTTATCTACGTTCTAGAAGATATGCCGGTATGTTTAAATTCACTTTTATGAGATTTCTCATCTGTCTTCTTTTTCTGTTCATCCTGCAGGGTAATGCTTACGGGGTACTGATGGATGAGGGAAAGCCACAGCAAAGACTTGGCGACCTTTCCTTAATGATGGAACAGAAATCATTAAGGGTGATTGTAGCCTATGATCAGGTTGGTTTTTTTATCAATAAAGGCAATCCTGACGGGCTCTATGTTGCCCTTTTTCAAAAATTCAAGAAGTTCCTGTCTGAAAAGTATCCAGAGGCTAAGCATCTTAAATTTTATTTTGTGCCTGTCAGACAGGATGAGGTCGTAAAATATATTTCAGAAGGTTATGGGGATATTGCCGTTGGTCTTCAGGCAACAAATAATCTGAAACGATATGTCGATTTTACAATTCCGGAAAAACTGTGGGTTGAAGAGATCGCCGTTGTTGCAAAGAACCAGCCGCCTATTAAAGAACTTAAAGACTTTTCAAACCGGTACTTTATGGTGAGAAAGAGTTCCAGCTATGCTGAAAGTCTTAAAAACGTTAATGTTTATCTGAAAGCATTGGATCTTCCACCGGCAAAGATTGTGTATGCTGATGAATACCTGACGGATGCCGATTTGGTGGATATGGTGGATAAAGGTGAAATCAAGTCCACCGTAATTAATAATTCTAAGCTTGTGGTGTGGAGGCGCCTGTTTAAGAACGTTACTTTTGCTACAGATATTCCAATTAAAGTTAATTCCACATTAGTCTGGGCGATAAGACACGATTCCCCTGAGCTGTATAAAGCCATAAATCTTTTTTTAAGGGAAAATCGTGACGGTACAAAAGAGGGCACACCTATTTATGACCGTTATATGAGAACTTCACCGGTTTATGAGTCTCATTATGCAAAAAGAAGGGACTGGTTGGGGATAACACCGAAAGATCTTGAAAAATTTATCACCATATTCAAGAAATATGGGGAGAAGTACAATCTTGACTGGAAACTGCTGATGGCTCAGGCATATCAGGAATCAACTCTGAATCAGGCTGTGGTTTCAAGTCGCGGAGCCGTTGGCATTATGCAGGTTTTACCAAGCACGGCAAGTGAATGGTATATAAATCTCAGCAGTGTTACTGATCTTGACAACAATGTTCATGCAGGTACCAAATACATGCGTTACATGATTGATAATTTCTTCAGTGACGAGGATATCAGTAACAGCGACAGACTTCTTTTCGCACTGGCATCCTATAACAGCGGACCATCAAGAATTACAAGATACAGGAAGGAAGCTCAGGATGCCGGCCTGAAAGGAAATGTATGGTTTAATAATGTGGAAAAGATTGCTGTTAAGCATAATGCGATAGAAACAGTGAAGTATGTAAAAAATATTTCTCAGTTTTATATTTCTTATACTAAGGCCTACGAGCTGTTGAAGAATAAATCAGATAAACGACGGGGTGGCTCCGTCAGAACTCCTGAAAAACAGCAGAAGGCAGAAAGTATGGAAGTTTCAGCTAAGGTGACTGACAAGGTAAAACCAGTATCTGATAACGGTGATTCCAAAGCTGAAAAAAAATAATGTAAAAATGATAAAAATTTGCGAAATTTTAATCAATTTACATTACAATTAACTCGACCGGTTGGATAACCTCCAGTCTTGTAAAATACTCTTCGGAGTGGTTTTTTGTATGAACCTTTTTACTGTAAGGATTTATGAGATGTTTAAAAAAACTTTAGCAGCAGTCGCCGTGGCTGCAGTTAGCGTTATGAGTAGTCTGAATTCAGCAGCTGCTGAAGAAGAAAAGATTCTTAACATCTACAATTGGAGTGACTATATTGATCCGGAAATTATTCCTATGTTTGAAAAGGAAACCGGTATCAAGGTAGTATATGACGTGTTCGACAGCAATGAAGTGCTTGATGCCAAGATTCTTTCTGGAAAAACCGGTTATGACATTGTTGCTCCAGGACTTGATTTTATGGCAAGACAGCAGAAGGCTGGGGTTTATCTTGAACTGGATAAGTCTAAGCTTCCTAATCTGGCCAACATAGATCCGGTACAGTTGAGCTTTATTGCCAAGCTTGATCCTGACAACGCCCATGGTATTCCGTACTTTGTTGGCACTGCAGGTATTGCATACAACAAAAAAATGATTGAGGAACGTCTTGGAAAAGACTTTGATATGAAGACCTGGGATGTTATTTTCAAGCCAGAAATTCTTTCAAAGCTGAAGGATTGCGGTGTAGCTGTTTTAAATGCGCCGACCGAGGTGATTCCTACAGCGCTTAACTATCTTGGGCTGAATCCTAATTCAACCAATCTGGCTGACTATAAGAAGGCTGAAGAACTTCTCATCAAGATGCGTCCGAATGTTACTTATTTCCATTCATCTCAGAATATCAACGATTTGGCCAATGGTGATATCTGCATAACTTTGGGCTGGTCTGGTGATGTGCTTCAGGCTGCCGATAGAGCTGTCGAAGCTCAGAACGGAGTGGAGATTGAATATCTTGTGCCACGTGAAGGTGCTTTAATGTTTTATGACATGTTTGCAATTCCTAAGGATGCAGAACATGTTGAAAACGCGTATAAATTTATGAATTTTATTATGCGTCCTGATATTGCGGCCAAGAACTCTTCATATGTTTCATATGACAATGCAAATAAGGCCGGAGCTCCAATGGTTATTGATAAGGTCAGAAATAATCCGAACATTTTCATTCCTGAAGAGCAGTTAAAGAAAATGTGGGTTCCTGAAGTTCACCCTCGCAATATCAATAAGGAAATGACCAAAATTTGGAACCGTGTGAAGGCCAGTTAGTATTTTGGTAGTTTTTTTGAGATTGTCGGTGTCCGGTTTTCACAGGACACCGAATGTTTACGCAGTGAATTAAGGGGGCATGCTCTCTTAATTCTCTTTTTTATGGAGAATATATTTTGGCTGAGTTGGTTAATGGTAATGAAAAGGTTGCGGCAAATGATAAAGCTCAGGCTAATAAAAACCGTGAACCTGTAAAGAAAGTACGTCGTCCGCTTTTGGAGATCAAGAATATCACCAAAAAGTATGGTGACAACATTGCCGTGGACAATGTGGATCTGACCATATATGAGGGAGAGATTTTTGCTTTGCTCGGTTCGTCAGGATGCGGAAAATCGACATTGTTACGCATGATTGCCGGTTTTGAAAATCCTACCAGCGGAAGTATTCTGCTGGATGGAGAGGATATTATCGGTGTTCCTCCGTATAAACGCCACCTGAACATGATGTTTCAGTCATATGCATTATTCCCTCATATGACTGTCGGTCAGAACATTGCATTCGGCCTAAAGCAGGAAAAGCTTTCTAAAAAGGTTATTGAAGAACGTGTGGACAAAATGCTGAAGCTTGTTCATATGGAAGAGTATGTCAACAGAAAACCTAATCAGCTTTCCGGCGGACAGCGTCAGCGTGTAGCTCTTGCTCGCTCACTCGCAAAACAGCCAAAGCTTTTGCTTCTGGATGAACCGATGGGGGCTCTGGATAAAAAACTTAGGGAACAGATGCGTCTGGAACTTGTTAATATCATCGAAAGTGTGGGCGTAACCTGTATTATGGTAACTCATGATCAGGAAGAAGCCATGACTATGGCTGAACGTATAGCCATAATGAACAGGGGTGAGTTTATTCAGGTTGGTTCTCCAAGACAGATTTACGAAAATCCTAACTGCTGTTTCGCAGCTGAGTTCATTGGATCTGTGAATATGTTTGAGTCCACTCTGGTTACCTCCGGTCCAGAAGTGGGGTCAATTATCAGGTGTAAGGATCTGGAGCATGACATTCATCTGGATCTTGATGTCGACCTTGATGACGGAATGGAGGTTACTGTTGCAATCAGACCTGAAAAAATTTACATCGAAAAGACTCAGCCTGTAGATGAGGACGGTAAGCCTCTTAAGGATAATTACACCACAGGTATAGTAACAGAAATTGCTTATATGGGTGATATTTCCATTTATCATGTAAAACTGAATTCAGGAAAAGTTGTTATTACCACTCTGCCTAATGTGGATCGTTTCAACAAAGGTCTGCCTACATGGGATGACAAGGTATTTTTAAGCTGGGATCCTGAATCCTGCGTAACTTTAACATTCTAACGGATTCCTGAAATGCAGAATAAAGTTTCAAAAATTAACAAGAGACAGAAAAGGCTGAGCGGCTGGCATAAATATGCAGTTATAGCCTTGCCTTATCTGTGGATGGCACTGTTTTTCTTTGTGCCGTTCCTGATTATTTTAAAGATCAGTTTCGCAGAAAGTCTGGATGACAGTGTACCGCCTTATACTTCCCTGTTTTCTTATGATGCAGAAGATTTTAAGTTGAATTTCAGTGCATATCTTGGAAATTACGTAAGTATTTTTGAGGATTCAACATATCTGTATTCATATCTTAAATCCATTAAGATTGCACTTATATCCACTTTACTGTGTCTGCTGATAGGTTACCCGATGGCCTGGGCTATAGCCACTTCTAAAAGTTCAGTGCGTAATGCTCTGCTGATGCTGGTTATCATGCCAAGCTGGACATCCTTCCTTATAAGAATCTATGCATGGATGGGCATACTCAAACCGGAAGGGTATCTCAACAGTTTTTTACAGTGGCTTAATGTTATAGACGAGCCTTTACAGCTTCTTCACACGGACATAGCGGTGTATATTGGTATTGTATACGCTTATCTGCCATTTATGATTCTGCCTCTTTACACAGCTATTGTGAGGGTTGACTATACTCTAATTGAAGCAGGGTATGATTTAGGATGTCGGCCGACAAAATGTTTCTTCAGTCTGTTTGTTCCTCAGACATACAGTGGCATTATTGCCGGTTCGATGCTGGTATTTATCCCGGCTGTTGGTGAATATATCATTCCGGAACTTTTGGGCGGTCCGGGAGCAAATCTAATTGGTCGAACCATTTGGGATGAATACTTTATGACAAGAGACTGGCCTTTGGCTGCGGCTTTGGCAACCATAATGCTGCTTATTCTCGTTATACCTATTGTTCTCTTTTATAAAACACAGCGTAAAGAGATAACTCAAGGAGCAAGATAATGGCTGAAGAAATTAAAGAAAATTCTACAGCTCCGGCCGTAAAAGCTGAAAATACGCCTGTGAGCAGAAAATACTCAAAATTTACCAGAAGCAATATTCTTAAGTTTGTGTTCCTGAGTTTAGGTTTTTTGTTTCTGTATCTGCCCATTGTCACACTGATAGTTTTTTCATTTAATGAATCAAAGCTTGTTACTATCTGGAGTGGTTTTTCGGTCAAGTGGTATTTTGAGCTTTTTAGTGATCGTCAGATGATAGATGCCGTGCTTAATTCTCTCATTATCGCATTCAGTTCGGCTTCAATGTCTGTGATTATCGGAACACTGGCCGCCATTGTCTTGGTGAAGATCGGACGTTTTAAAGGTGAATCCATGTTTGCTCTTTTTATAACGGCTCCTATGGTTCTGCCTGATGTTATTATCGGTCTGTCAATGCTTTTGCTGTTTGTAGCTATGGCAAATATTCTGGGGTGGCCTGAAAAGGGTATGGTGACAATATGGATTTCCATGGTTACTCTCACATCCGCATATGTTACCGTTGTTGTGCGATCCCGTATGCGTGAACTGGATAATTCCATTGAAGAAGCGGCACTCGATCTTGGAGCCGGACCTATAAAGACCTTTTTCACCATAATACTTCCGTCAATTATGCCTGCAATTGTTTCTGGATGGTTATTGGCATTTACTCTGTCTATGGATGATCTGGTGATTACTCAGTTCGTTGCTGGACCTAATTCATCAACCCTTCCTGTACTGGTGTTTTCAAAGGTACGAAGAGGTCTGAATCCAGAAATCAATGCTTTGGCAACCATAATCGTGTTTATTGTTTCCATTTGTACTTTTGTGTACTGGCTAAGCAGAGTCAGAGCAGATCGCAAGAGAAAGAGAGATCAGCAGATGGCATTGAATAAGAAGTATTGATTCCTAAGTTTTTGGTGGATAAACGGGCGTGACGGCTGTAAACCTGTCACGCCTTTTATTTTACGTGAAACAGATTTGTCTCATGTGTATGCCGCTGGAATTTTTTTCTGATAAACTTAAGCGGTAAAAAGTTAGTAGATACACCGAACGAGTAATCAAAAATGATAACTGAAAGACAGCGTTATGAATATAATCCTCCTGATACACCACTGAATATCCTGTATATCGATGATGATATTCTTGTTGCTGATAAGCCTTCTGGTCTTCTTTCAGTGCCTGGAAAGCAGTCTGATGATTCTCTTACATTAAGATTGAGAGAACTGTATCCAGATGTGAATCCGGTGCATAGGCTGGATACTGCAACATCAGGAGTCATACTTTTTTCAAGAAACAAATCCGCCAATGCCGTATTAAGTGAGCAGTTCCGTAACAGAATTCCTCAGAAAAGATATGTGGCAAGATGTGAAGGTATAATCAGAGAGGAATGGGGAGCTTTAGCTTATCCAATGAGTAGAGACTGGTCCAAATCAGCTCTTACAAGTGCTCCTATACATAAAGTCGATTATGCTGAAGGAAAAAAAGCACTGACGTTCTTTCGGGTAATCTGTAGGGATTTCAGGCACAATAAAACCGTAGTAATGCTTGAACCTCATACCGGAAGAACTCATCAGCTGAGACTGCATCTGCAGACATTCGGGTACCCGATTTGTAATGACAGACTGTATGGTTTGGCTACGGATGAATGTAAGGACAGACTCGAGCTGCACTCCTGTTATCTGTCTTTTTTTCATCCTGTTGATAAACGTCAGATTGTTATTTATTCTCCGGCTGAGTTTATATCGGAAAGTGAGTGTAATTTAAGACTATACCTTCCAGAAACTAGGTACAAAACAGATAAGAATAGTTAAAACTTCCAGGCGCCCGGTAATCATATCAAAGCATAGGATGATTTTCTGCCAGTCAGTTAAAACACTGAAGTCTCCATTAGGTCCGACATTAGGTCCTAATCCAATACCTAAATTGGACATGCATGCCATTGTGGCTGAAAGTGCATCAAGCATACCGAAACCTGAAAGACACAGTAGCAGTGAACTTACAAAGACTACAATGAAATAGGCACAGAAAAAAGTTATTATTGAGCGGATGATGACGTCGTTAACAGGCTGATTATTATATTTCTGCGGGAATATGGCTGCAGGATGCATCAACTGTTTGATCTGACGTTTGAAAAGAATAAAACCTATCTGCAGACGGAATATTTTCAGCCCTCCGGATGTGGAACTGGAACATGCACCCAAAGGTATCAGGAAGAAAAACAGCATGGTGATGAAGTCATTGTAATTACTGTAATCTTCAAGAGAATATCCTGTTGTTGATATAACGCTGACTGTGTTGAACAAGGCAACTCTGAATGCATCGGCGACAGGATAGTCTTCTGAAAAAACCAGACTCAGTGTGGTTACAAGCGAAACGACTATGATTAGTGCCATGAATCCTCTTACCTGAGCATCGGATAAAAGCTCTTTCAGATGTCCGTGTATGGCAAGGAATACGAGAGGGAACGGAAGTGCTCCAAGAAACATGAACAGTATTACGGCCCAGTGAATTGTCGGCGAAAAGTAGTTCATTGAGCTTTGATGCGTGCTCATTCCCCCTGTAGAAAGAGATGTCAGGGCATGGTTGAAGGCATCAAAAGAAGACATACCGAGAAAATAGTACACAACATAGGCCAGAAGGGTAAGCCCCAGATAAGTTATAACCATGCCTGTTGCCAGTGTTTTTGATTTAGGCATTACCTTATCGGTTGATTCCTTGGAACTTTCTGTACTGAACAGTTTCATACCACCGACGTTCAGATTTGGGAGAATTGCGATACCTACCGCGATGAAGCCGATGCCTCCAAGATATTGCAGCATGGATCTCCATATGAGTATTGAACCGGGGATCAGATCCACATTTCCAATTACTGTATTTCCTGATGTTGATACTGCAGCAGCCGTTTCAATACATGATGAAAGCAGGTCTGTTCTCATTATGAGGTGAATAGGAATTGCCGCAAATATGACTATGGTGACCCACAACATTGTGGTGAATAAAAACATGTCCCTGATGGTCATGGTCATACTGTGATTTTTGGTCAGATTTTTAATCAGCAGTCCGGTAATCATTGTGATAACCATGCTGGCAAGAAATTCCGCACTGCCTCTGGACACGGTAATAAACGCATACATTAAAGGGATAACCATGATTATTGACAATAAAATAAGAGTATTGCCTATAAATGATAAAATAATTCTGTAATTAATCATTTTGGTTTATCCCTATCGGTTAATTTGCTTTTGACGATAGTGCTGAAAAGAAAGTGGCTTTAGGTGAGGTCAGTTTGATGAGTTCCCTGATGTTTTTCTTTTCTGAAACAAAGAATACCACTGTATCGTTAGCCTGTAATGTGGTTTTATCATCCGGAATGAGCATTTCATTTTCTCTTGCGACGGCACAGATGGATATTCCCTGAGGCAGTTTAAGATCTTTTACATATCTGCCGATAACATTGCTGTGCGAATAGTCTCCCGACAGCTTTATTTCAAGACCTTCAGCCAGACCGTGTTTTAATGTTTTTACATTAATGATTCCGTTTCTGCGGATGTTTGTCAGCAGTGCCGAGATCGTGGCATCACCTGGAGAAATATATATGTCGATTGCATTATTTGACAGCAGGTTGATATAGGCGTATTTCTGTATTAATACTATGGCCTTTTTGGCACCCTGCTTTTTGGCCAGCAGTGCAGACATAATGTTCGTTTCATCGTTATCAGTAACGGATATAACCAAATCCATCATATCTACGTGTTCCTCTGTGAGGAAATTCTGATCTGAAGGATCTGAACAGAATACTTCAACAGAGGTTTTATCGAATTCGTCAGCTAAAGAGGCTGCGTTTTTAGAATTGGTTTCAATGAGTTTTACGCTGTATTTTTTGCATATGTTCAATGCCAGGTTTCGGGCAATATTTCCACCTCCGACGATCATGATACGTCTGTATGGTGGTTCAAGTTTCTGCAGTGTTGAGGTCATCAGTCTTACATGACCTTTGGCGGCAATAAAATAAACTTCATCACCAGCTTCAATAACAGTGTTAGGGTTAAGATTGATTAGCTTATCCTGACGATAGATTGCGACAATTTTGATAATTGCATTACTGATGTATTTGGAAAGATTGTTTACTGAACTTCCGACAATGGAGCCCCCGTAGTAAGCTTTTACTGAGGCCATGCAAAGTCTGCCGTCGGCAAATTCTGTCAGTTGAGTAACTCCTGGGTATTCGATAAGCTTGACAATTTCCTGCATTACCAGATTTTCCGGAGCAATAATGTTGTCCACGGGAATGGCGTTATCGGTGAAAAGAAGATCTTTTTCTGACAGGTAATCATGATTGAGTATACGTGCTATCTTTTGCGGAATTTTGAACAGGGAATACCCAAGCTGACATGCCAACATGTTTATTTCATCTGAATCGGTTACAGCCACGAGAAGATCAGCATTGTCGGCGTCAGCATTTCTCAGTGTGGCGGGATAAGAAGCATATCCCTGCACTACTTTTATATCAAACCTGTTTTTGATTAATTGCAGCCTTTCATAATTCTGATCAACAAGAGTTATTTCGTTATTTTCATTAACCAGATATTCCACCAGCCCGGATCCAACCTGTCCGGCACCTAAAATGATTATCTTCATGGCTGTACTCCGGTGTGATTATTTAATAAACAAAATTCTTTTTTAATCTAGCGTAGAAAAAACCGTCCATGCTGTTTTGTCCCGGAAGAATCTGCAGTCCGGGATTATCTGCTGATTCATCCTGTTTCAGAGGAATGAGCTCAGCATCCTTATGCTCAGACAAGAATTGTTTTATCTGAAGAGTGTTTTCTACCGGTTCAATTGAACATGTTGCATACAGCATAATGCCACCTGATTTCAGCATTTGCCACATATTTTCCAAAATTTCTCGCTGAAGTTTAACTATACTCTTAATTTCTTCTGGAGTACGCAGCCACTTTATATCGGGATGGCGTCTTATAACTCCTGTGGCAGAGCATGGTGCATCAAGAAGTATTCTGTCAAATTGCGGATAAGGACTCCATGAATGGTCTTTTGATGATGCATCGGCAGCGATAACTTTGGCTTCAAGTCCGAGTCGATGCAGATTATCTTTGACTCTTTTAAGTCGTCCTTCATCAAGATCAAGTGCTACGAGATCTTTTATTTCAGGGCATATTTCCAGAATATGAGTTGTTTTTCCACCTGGTGCCGCGCACGCATCGAGTATTACTTCACCTGGCTGAGGATCCAAAAAAATAGCGGCCTGCTGAGCGGCGGCGTCCTGAATAAATACAAATCCTTCTTTGAAAAGAGGCAGTTCTTCAGCGTTAACGGCAGGAGTAACTGTTAATGCGCAGGGAACGCCTTCAACCGGGGTTCCGGCTAATCTTTTTTCTGCCAGAAGATTAATGTAATCTGATAGCGATACTTTTGCAGTATTGATTCTTATTGTTAAAGGAGGATGATTGTTGGACTGTTCAAGTATGGAGCCCAAAGATTTGCCATAGGCTGATTTTATGTCGGAAATAAGCCACTGCGGGAAGGAGTACTTTGTTTCATATGATTTATTTAACCGTTCATCTATCTCTGCTTTTTTTCTAAGATAACCATGCATTACTGCGTTGGTCAGCCCTTTCAGCGTATCAAAACCTAACTCTCCGACAGCTTTAACCGTTTCATTGACGGCTGCATGATTAGGAGTATTCAGAAAAGCCAGCTGATAAAGCCCTGCAAGAATTGCATATTTAGCTTTTATTGATTTTGATTTGAACGGTTTTTCAAGCAATATATCAAGGATGCCTTCAAGGAACAGCTTGTTGCGCAGGATGCCGTTCACCAGTTCTTTAAGAAAAGACGCATCAGACACAGACAGCTTTTTGGCTCTGAGTTTAACTGTGGCCATAAGTGGCTGTTCTTCATGGAGTGCTTCGGTCAGTATTTCAGCTACAATGACTCTGGGGTTTTTAGTACTGATCATGCATTAACCATCCTGCCTGGTTTAAACATGTCCTTCTTTGAGTTGTAGACATCAGCAAAGCCCATTGCTTTTTTATTTGGAAGCTGGAGTTCTTTGATTCTGAGAATTCCGTTGGCAGTGGCAATATCAAGGCCGTCTTTTCCGGCGCTGACAATTTCACCCGGAGTTTTGTTGGTCTGTTCGTTGAGAACCTGAGCTTTGTGTACCTTGATGATGTTTTCATCAAGTGAAAAATATGCAAGAGGCCATGGAATATATGTTCTTATATATCTTTCAAGTGTTGATGCATCAAGATTGAAATCAATCAAGGCTTCTTCTTTGCTTAGCTTTTTGGCATATGTGACAAGTTCAGGATTCTGAGGAATGGCATGGCTTATCATTTCTTCCATGTTATCAAGCATTCCGCACAGTGTTTCCGCACCGAGAACTGCCAGCTTTTCGTAAAGAGAAAGAGAAGTGTCTTCTTCGGTGATCGGCAGTGTCGCAATTTTTATAATATCTCCAGAATCAAGTTCTGTTGCGACTTTCATGATTGTTACGCCGGCATCAGGATCTCCTGCCCACAGAGAGCGCTGAATCGGAGCTGCGCCTCTCCAGCGAGGCAGTATTGAACCGTGAACATTTATGGAACCGAGACGTGGAGCATAGATAACCTCATCAGGCAGAATCAGACCATATGCCACAACAATCATCAGATCTGCCCCAAGTTCCTGTATGATCCTGATTGCTTCTTCGTTGTTACGTAATTTTTCCGGCTGGTATACGGGTATACCTGCCTTGAGAGCTGTTTCCTTTACTGGAGACGGGGCAAGATGATGACCTCTTCCTTTCGGGCGGTCTGGCTGTGTTAATACTGCGCAGATGTCCGCATTACAGTCTATAAGTTTCTGCAGATGTACTGCGGCAAAATCCGGTGTGCCGGCAAATAAAATTTTCATGTCTAGATTGCTCCGTCTGGTGAAAAACCCTAATGAACAAGTTTAAGTCTAAATCAGCAGCTTTGTTTCAATGGTGACTAGTCCTGCTGCTTTTTCTGTCTTTCTCTTTCTTTTGCTAGCAGCTTTGCTTTTGAACGATACATGTTTCTCTTGAGAGGTGACAGATAATCAATAAACAGCTTGCCGTTTAAATGGTCAATTTCGTGCTGCAGACATATTGCCAACAGTCCATCCGCATTGATTTCAAAGAATTCACCATTGAGATTCTGGGCTTTTACTGTTACTTTTTCTGCTCTTTCAACTTTTCCTCTGAGTCCGGGAACTGAAAGACATCCTTCGTCTATGCCTGTTGTCCCTTCCTTGGATATGAATTCTGGGTTGATGAGAACCAGCTGATCTTCAGGTTTGCGTTCATTTACAACATCTATAACTACAATTCTTTTGAATACATTGATTTGCGGGGCGGCCAGTCCTATACCTTCATCTGCGTACATTGTTTCAAACATGTCGGTAACCAGCTTTTTGAGTTCATCATTAAATTCGGTTACAGGAGAGGAAGCCTGATGAAGCTTTTCATCAGGATAATATAACAGTTCTAAAATAGCCATGAATGGATGGAATCCTTTATTATTTGTCTGATTGTTATGAAAACACGGACAGCGTAGGGTTCATACATAATGTGCCGCATGCTTGTTGAATAATCCGTTTCTGTACTTATTATACCATATAGATGATAGTATAGAATTTTCTGATGTGTTTTCGGAATCTGAATGGGTAATGAGCTGTTGTTTAAATTTTAAGATGACCAAGTTTCGCATTATGCAAAAAAATGCATATAAAATTGTATTTTAATTCTAAATTGTGATCGATAATTTAAAAAAAAGTAGTATTTATTGCGACTTAATCATTAAGAATTTAATCTATTAGATACTATGATTAAATTAGAGTCATTTTGGTGATCTTGCAAGATTGGTTGATGCTGACATTGACGGATTTCATGCTGGGATGCGAATGACTGAAGAAAAATTCGTACAAGCTAAGTGTTGATTGTTTGTACGGCATGGACTGAATACAAAGTAGCAGGGATCAGTATGATACTTAAAAAATTAGGAATTTTTATGGCTTCAGTGCTGTTAGCAACAGCATCTATGGCCGATACATTGGAAGTTAATGAGAATCATCCTACCAAATATGTAGTTCAAAAGGGCGATACTCTTTGGGATATCTCAGGAAAATTCCTGAAAAAACCATGGTACTGGCCAAAGATTTGGAACGTTAATCCTCAGATTGACGATCCGCATTGGATTTATCCTGGTGATGTTCTTACTTTGGTATGGATTGACGGAAAGCCTTACATTAAACGTGAAGCAACTACCCAGAAGGGCAATCCTATTCCGACTATTAATGCCGAGGCAATTAAAACTTTCTTAAGAAATGATGTTATTCTCCCTTATGATCAGGCTCAGCTTGATAAGTACCCATATGTTGCCGGTAATAACGAAGAACGCCGTTTGTTTGCTGAAACCAAGGATGTTTATGTCAATGGTAAGTTGAATAAGGGTCAGCAGTATGGTGTTTATCATAAAGGTCAGGCTCTTATAAATGACGAAGGTAAAAAGGTAGCTTTCCACGCTATTTTCACCGGTGTAGTAGTGGGTGGCGATCAGTACGGTAAAGACGGTAAGTTTAACAAGAGCTATCTTGTTAAGAATAAGACAGCTGTTTCAAATGGTGATTATGTATTACCTATAGAAGATAACGGCTATGGTCTTTATTTTGTTCCTAAGGCTGCAACTGTTGATACAACTATCATAGGTCTTGCAGAAGAAAGTAGCGGTGTTGCAGCAATCTATGACACTGTTATTGTTGGAAAGGGCAGTAAGGACGGCGTATCTGTTGGTGATGTGTTCTCAATCAGCAGAATCGGAGCCAAGTTAGTTGGTGAGACTGCAGATGACACCTCATATGCTACTATGGCCGGTGCAGGTAGAAGACTGGTTTCATCTTCTGATAACGTATTACCTGATGATGTTATAGGTCAGGCTTTGGTATATCGCACATATGATAATGTGGCCTTAGCCATCATCATGAATAGCTCCGATCCTGTATTCAAGGGATACAAGTTGGTTAAACCTGAATAAAGAAGCTGTTATCTGAATTTATTTATAAAAAAGAGTCCCATTCTTTGCACTTTTTTGTGTAACTATGGGCAAATCAACAAATCCTCAGCACTCCAATGCTGAGGATTTTTCTCAGTGGTTAATCCTCCGCTTCAGTTGCAGCATCTTCCTCGTACTCTATATTCATCTCAGGCTCCGGAAATGGAATTTCCAATCCTTCAAACAGCTCCTTCTTCTTTCCTACTATTTCAGAGAAATATCCTCCGTCTGGGAATATCGTCTGAGTTATATTTGACAGTGAAGACAGCATTTTGGGTACTGAGTCAAACGGCAGTTGAATGCCTTTTGCTTCTGCTGAATGGATGCGATGTCTTAGCATGCAGAGAATACTG